>NZ_JBICLB010000056.1:0-138329 GCF_043104845.1 Delftia sp. WSY_7
TTGGTTCTGGTGACTGGGCGCACAGGCGCAGGGAAGAGCACAAGCATTGCAGCAATGCTCAATCAGATCAATAAGCAACGATCATCCAATATCGTCATCATCGAAGAGCCCATTGAGTTCATATACAAGGCGCGGATGTCGCGGTTTACCTACCGCGAGGTGGGGAACGATGTCGATAGTTACGCAAATGCGGTAGAACAAGCGCTCAGATATGTTCCGGACGTTCTGAGTATCGGTGAGATCCGCGACGCAGAGACTATGAAGGCTGCCGTGCGTGCAGGCGAATCAGGCCACCTGGTCTTTGGCACCATACACGCAGCCAATGCCATGGGCGCAATCAGAAAAGCCTTGGGATTTCTGGATACGCAAGGGGAAAAACTGGCTTTTGCGACAAACGTAGTAGGCGTACTGGCTCAGGCCTTGTTGCCAACTACTAACTCGCACGCTAAATCGTTAGCTTTTGAAATCATGGATTTCACAGCAAAACAAAATGGTGTCACCTTGCTGGCAGAAACAGTTGAGAAAATGCTGTCGCCTCAAAGTGATGGAACAGAGCTTCAAAGCTTTGAGAAAGACTTTCTTAGTCAGCAAAGACGCATAGGCGTCGGTAGCTCCCCATTTATTCAAAGCTTGAAATATCTTCTGAAACACAAGAAGATTGATCTAGCAAGTGCTCTTTCGCTTATTCACGATGCTTCAAGCATTAAGGAGCTGAGAGATATTGCAGCACACGCAGAATAATATCGTGAGGAAGCCTCGGCAGGATCAACCTGCCGGGCCTTATTGCGTAGTGAAATGCTAAAGCTCCGGTGGATCAACCTCTGGAAATACATAATGAAAAGTATCATCTCTGCATGTATTCAACAAAACAATTGGCTTATAGTTATAAAACCTAATAACAATAAATTTTATATTAGAATTTATCAGATTTGATCTGCGCAGATGATCCGCAATTCTATTTGTTGCGCTGTCCTTGCCAATACAAAATATGATTATTTCCGAGTATGCGCTTGAATAACCACTGATGAACGAAAAATGCATGCGCAAATCATCCAACGGATTTGGGTGTTCAATATTGAATATTGATGCCAAGATTAATTCATCTTTGCTCTTTAATTCATAACCCAGAAAACCCTTTTCAGCTGCAATTGCATTATAGTTATTTAAACTAGCTAAACTTAGAAGTTTATTAATTACAACATTATTGAGCCAAGGCAAACTATTAGTGACGTTGATTTCTTCAATCTCATTAGTAGCCATTTCTTGCACCAATAGCTTATCCGCACCCATCATTTTAAGCATAGAGGAAAGGGATTGAATTCCAAAATTGTGCCCCTCAGATGCTCGAAAATACTCTTCAACTAACTCGTATCTTGGAAAGAGCTTATGCTCTCCAGCCTTGTGAAACCAATCCGATTTATTCTCTTCAGTTACAAAAATCAAGTCCTGACGATGTTTTTTTCCAATCTTTAGAATAGTAGCCCAAATTAAAACATCGCCAACGCCACCATCATCCTTAGCAGCGTCCTTATTCCCAGGAGGGATGTTGGCTTCAAATCTCGATTTTCTTATACTCTGCATTTCTGGAATTTCAATATCGCAGTCAATGATAATATCATCCACGAATAATGGCCTATACGCTGACAATACAGGATCATCGTTCTGCCAAGAAGAAATTTCTGCTTCTAATTCTTCAATTTTCTGTCTAAATTTCTTCAATGCCGCCCTAGCCTCATTAAATATTTCTGAAGCTTCTTTAGATTTTGCAGTGGATGATAATATAGATAAGACCTCCCATTTTCCATTTATCGAAATAGTTTTTGCTTCACCAATTTGCTTATGTAGATTTGTTAAAACAGTCGATCTATTTTTTGCAAACTCTCGTGCAACTTGAGCTGGTATATAGAGTCTTGCTTGTTCTTTTAGTTCTTTATATGCACCGATAATAGCTTCCAATGCCTCTGTACTGGTGCGATATGGGGCCAAAAGCACGTTAGTGTCTAGTACAATAATTGCTGTTTTAAAATTTGGCTTGTCCTTAACCAGTCGAAAAACGTTGCCAGGATTAGCATCGTATGGTTTAAAATTTTTCATTGTATTAACTTAAGTTGTTAAATCAGAAAATAATAATTATTCTGATTAAAAATCTGGCATCACAATTTCATGAAAATTGTTGTTGAAAAAAGGCCCCGGCAGGATGCACCTGACGGGGCTTTTGTATTGTGCTCAGTGCACTGCTAGGCTGCAAGTAACTCTCTGGCTAAGGCCACTTCGATGCTCTCGCCCTCATTGTCGTTGAGCAAGTCCAGTCCACATTCCGACATGTCGCCGGAGGTGGACTGAGACACCGTGATCTTCTTGGCCATGAGCCGCAGGCAATCCATCTGGCTGGTGCCGGCGTAGCCCAGGAAGATCACGCGCACGTCAAGCTTTTGGCCGATACGCCATGAGCGCCTGGCCGCCTGCATCATCGTGTAGACATTGAAGCCTGACTGCATGAAGACGATTGTCGGGAACTCGAGGAGGTCCAGGCCTGTCTTTACGAGCTAGTAAGAATTAATACAAATCGCAAATTTTATGCAAAATGGAATGTTGGGAGTTATTTGCCACAACTCTAACTTCCGATTCAGATAGGACCATAAGAATAAAGCTAAAGCTATTGTGCATTTGACTTCTTGATATTATTTTAGTTAATGATGCAATTTCTTCATCTCGTCCTGCAAATATAAAAACCACTTCGTCATACTGCACTATATTATCAATTGCATTGCTTAAGTACGACCCCAAAATAGTTGCAGATGGCAGCACGCTTGCATCTATAATTACCAAAGCGATTCTGGAACCATCTACATATAAAATATAATCCACATTTTTATCATTCGAGGAACCTAGATCATAGTTTAAATTACCCATTTGACTAATCAATTTGCGATAAACAGGGAAGCGCAGTGGGTCTGCAAAATTTATTGTCAATCCGTCACCTGAGGGAATCAAAAACTCATCAGCAACCGCCTCATCAATTCCCATGTTTTTCAATAAAGATGAAAGATTGAATATATCAAAGCTGCAGCCACCAGAGGCCTCGCTATATTCCTCGATTAGCTCATATCTTGGAAATAATCGATGCTCTCCGAATCTGTGGAACCAATCTCCTTTGGTTTCTTCTGTGACAAATATCAAATCCTTTTTTTTACTTCTTCCCAAATCGAGAATTGTAGCCCAAATAATTAAATCCCCTATTCCTCCATCCTCTTTATTAGCATCTTTATTTCCCGGTGGTATTCCAGCATCAAAGCGAAGTTTTTTTGCATTCTGTATATTATTTCTTTCCTCCGCTTGCTCAATAACTACAGACGAATCAAACCAAGGCCTATAGGCCTGAAGCACTGGATCGTCATTTTTCCAAGAAGCAATTTTATCGGCTAAATCTTGTACTTTATTTTTGAAGTTCTTCAGAATCTTCTTAATTTCTTCTAAATTATTTGACGCCTCCTTATATTCATCTGTTGCTTCAAGAATAGGGAGATATTCAAATTTTCCATTTATTGAAATTGCACGTGCATCTTCGATTGATTTGTGAATTTGAGTCAGAACAGATGGTCTATTCTTAGCAAACTCTCTTGCGGCTTGTGCAGGAACGAATAACCGCTTTTGATCTCTTAGTTTTGCGTATGTTTTTATAATCGCCTCGAATCCCTCTGTACTTGAGCGGTATGGTGCAAGCAATACATTTGTATCAAGAACAATAATTGCATCTTTTACGTTGACTGCATCTTTGACTACTTGAAAAACGGCTTCAGCATTAGTGGCGTGTGGTTTGAAATCTTTCATGTTCTCTACGCTAAAAAGCAGACAGCTACAACAAGACGCAACAATAACAAAAAAGCCCCGGCAGGAAGGTCCTGTCGGTTTTTTTGTTTGTACTCAGTGCACTGCTAGGCTGCCGGCTACTCCCTGGCCAGAGCCACTTTGATGTTCTGGCCTTCATTGTCATCGAGCATTTCTAGGCCGCACTCGGGCATCTCGCCCTAGGCACCGTAATCTTCTTGCCCATGAGCCGCAGGCAATCCGTCTGGCTCATGCCGGCGTAGCCCATAAAGATCACGCCCACGTCGAGCTTTTGGTCAATGCGCTATAAGATGTACGGTCCCAGGAAGTCATGGTGCATTCTTCAGCCTGGAACAGGAGAAAGCACTATGGCAATCCGCCTGCATGGCAGCGCCCGCACGAAGCCGCGTATCCGCGCAGAGCTAGAGCTAGCGACCGGTTCCCATCGGTCCTTGGCCCAGCTCTACGGCATCAACCCCAAGACCGTGGCCAAGTGGCGTGTGCGCACCTCGGTGCTCGATGAGCCCATGGGTCCTCGGGGCAGAGCAAGTCAGCATCTTTCCCAAGAGCAAGAACACTTGGCGATTGCGTTGCGCAAGCAAGGGCATCTATCGCTGGACGATCTCATGGGGCAACTCCTGGAGACAGCACCCAAGCTCAGCCGCAGCGCCTTGCATCGATGCCTGCAGCGTCACGGAATCAGCCGACAAGCCGCAACGCACCTGCCACGAAGGCACGGAAAGTTTGAAGAAACGACGCTCGGCTTCGTGCACATCGACAGCGCCGAAATGAAGATCTCCAGCGGCAAACAACATATGTCACAAAATTCACGCATGTCGCGTTCTTTGACAGGGCCACGAAAGCCAATGCAACACAGTTCCTTCGGCAGGTGCTTGTGGCCTTCCCATACCGCATACATACCGTTCTGACGGACAACGGCACGACCTTTACGGGACAAGAACGCTTCAGAGGCGGCGTCACCGACACATGCATCGATCACATCTTCGAGCGCATCTGTAAGTTCAATAGCGTCGAGAAAAGGCATACCAAGCCGTACCACCCCTGGACGAACGGAATGGTCGAGCGCATGAACCGGACCATCAAGGAATCCACGATCAAGGCCTACGAGTACGAGGGGCTGGAGCAGCTACGGGAGCATGTCCAGGCCTTCGTTCAAAACTACAACTTCGGCAAGCACTTGAAGGCGCTCAGGTGGAAGACATCATTCCGGGCGATTTGCGAGGCATGTGAAAAAGATCCAAGCCGCTATAGAATTCGTCCGGATCATCTCACAGCGGGACTGGACACTCCAGCATCGTAAACTGGGTTTCGCTATGAAATTCCCGAGATGGTGATCTTTGACTAGATCTACTTGTGATCGAAAATCGTTGCACCTTAGCAATCGGGAAATGTAGACGATTTATTGTACTACTACGTTTATATTTTGGAAGGATTATTATTGCAATATAGGGGCGGACCTGACATCAAGGCATCTAACAGCCAATGTTAATTATTTAAATTATTAAAAATTTTAGAAAGAAATAATATTCACCATGGATAAAAAAAAATTGATACAGATAAAACATAAAATTGAAGAACACGATTACTACAATTTATTCAGCCAAATCGATACAAGAGCTCATTTCGACTATCAAACTTACACCTTGCATTTAGATAAAGTGAGCAAAAAGGATGGCGAAGCGGCAGCTAATTACTTATTGACAGAACCAGCATCAGAAATCAGTAACAAAGATTATTTTGATATTGAAGACGCTCTAAGCTTGTTTGTCCATGAATATACGCACTTCATCGATTTTAGCTCTACTATTTTCGGACTCGAGCACCTAAGCAAACTCGCTGCCGCTGCTGCTTGCCAAAAATCTGAGTTTATTGATGAGACGGATTTCTACCCCGCCAAAAAATATTCAGACTACCTGCGAACACTTCGTCCGTCGAAGTATTATGACCAAAAAGGGGATTTAGGGATACCTCGTGAAAAATGGGGGGCGTTTGCAAGTTCAGGGGTTGTCTTTAATTCTTCTGGAAAACCGTCAACCAAGCCCATTATTTTTATTAGATTTATGACTCCCGAACGGCGGCATATAGCACGTGCTCCTGTTAGTGCAATAGCTATACTCGAGGCTTCAGCCACCGCTCAAGAACTTTTAGCAGGAATAGAGCTTATTCAAAGATCAGAAGATCCAGAGATAAAATTAATAGATCTTACTAATAAAAATCTTTCTTTTCTTTACAACGCGGAACTCACAGATTATTCCGTCTGCTCACATCTTGTTGCAAATCAACTACGATGCAAAGATATACATCTGGTTGCTAGGATCGTCGCGACGCTCACTCGAATTGTTCTTAATACACCCCCTTCAGTATTTGATGATATTAACAGGAGCATTGAGAGAACTCCTTATTTCTTTACTATGGGGGATGGAGCTGAGGAAAAGCAGCTAAAGAAAAGGATGCGTAATGCTATGAAATTTCGCGATATCGGAGCATTATTTTTGCTTTTAACTCGCTGCATGCCGAAAGCACCCGAATCAGGTGAGCAGTTTAAAATCTTTATCTCTACAACCCTGGCTACTGCGGGGTATAAAAAGGACTGGGGCAAAAAATCACAAGAACATGCCAATCAACTTATGAGGATAATAGAAAGCCTCGATGTCCCTCATCTTACAAAAATTGCATTTTGCGGATATAATAATTTCACCACGCTAATGAATTCTGGGTACAAAATAAAATTTGCAAGCTTACACATCCCATCGTGCTATATCGAAAATAACACAGATATACTTACACCCTTCAAAAATAAAACAAATGAGCTCTCAGAAATAAATATCAAGGAATTGTATGAAATTGGCGTGTACACAGAGTCATGGATAAACAAGGTTGCATCTGCTTGCATTAACCTCTAAAGTCTATAGGTCAACAATAAAATCCTCGGCAGGAACTTCCTGCCGAGGATTTTATTGTTAGTGCACAGTGCACTAGGCTGCAAGCAACTCCCTGGCCAGGGCCACTTCGATACTCTCGCCCTCATTGTCGTTGAGCACGTCCAGGCCACACTCCGGCATGTCGCCCGAGGTGGACTGAGACACCGTGATCTTCTTGGCCATGAGCCGCAGGCAATCCATCTGGCTGGTGCCCGCGTAGCCCAGGAAGATCACGCGCACGTCAAGCTTTTGGCCGATGCGCCATGAGCGCCTGGCCGCCTGCATCATCGTGTAGACATTGAACCCGGACTGCATGAAGACGATGGTCGGGAACTCCAGGAGATCCAGGCCTGTCTTTACGAGCTCGGGATTGGTGATGACCACGTCGACGCCGCGATCAACCTGGTCAGCCACCCAGTCCTCTCGCTTTGATGCGTCCACGCTGGCGCGCAGCACAGCGACCTTGAAGCCCCGTGCTTCCAGGTGCATGCGCAGCCTGGCGGTGGTGTCGCGTGTGCCCGTGTAGATGGAATAGACCAGGACCTTGCGGCCCTGTGCTTTCTCCTCCAAACACAGCTCGATCAGCTTTTGCTCTTTGGGCGTGCACTCGGTTTCCGAGAAGACAGGTGCCTGCAGATGAAGTAGCGCCTTCGTCCTGGGATGCCTGACGGTCTCGGTCCTGAAGCAGCACTCTGGCCAGGCCAGCAGCACGTTCATGACCACGCCCAGCAGCGTGCTGTCTTTCATGGCCAGTGCTTGTTTGAGCATCTGCACGAGCTTGAGCGCCATGACCTGATAGGCCTCGGCCTGGTCCTCCTGCATCTGCACGTCGATGAAAGACTCGGCATAGGCCGGAAGCACCTTCTGCCCGATGTCGCGCAGCTTCAGGAAGACCGTGATGGGCAGCACATACCGCATGATGCCCACAGGGCCAAACCCCGGGGCCTTGGATGTGCGCACCGAGAGTTGCTTGCCCTTGGCCGTGCGGTGGGAGGTCGAGGCCGACTCCTTGTACACGTCCTTGAGCACGCCGTGCGTTCGCATGAAACCCATCGTCGCCGCAGCCATGGAGCCATTCTTGGACGGCTTGAATCCGTCCTCGATCAGCGCGGCCGGGTTGATCCGCCAAAGCAGATGGAAGAGGTCGTCTGCATAGCCGCCCATGAGCGTTCCCGTCAGCAGCAGCACCTTGGAGCACTGGCTGGCCAGCACACCCATGGCCTGACCCTGAGCAGAGCCCTCGTTCTTGTACTCATGGCCCTCATCGACCACCAGCAGCCCAAAGTAGTCCTTGGGCAGATAGCGCTTGATGAACTCGGTGGGCTGATAGCCCCCCTGCCCTATCGAGAACTCGAAGTTGGCCAGGCGCCGCTCCATGCGCTTTGCCTGTCGGTCGGAAAACACCAGCTCGCCGTTCTCGTCCATCAAGTTCACGAACTCGTAAACGTTGTCCTCCAGCATGGCCGCCAAGGTCTTCTCGCCGAAGGTTTTGAGCAGGCGCTTGGCTGCCACCGGCCCGATGGTCGGCAGCTGCTGCAGCGCGTCGAGCACCAGGTCGTACATGGACTGGATGGGCTTGCCGCTACGGATGAGCGTCCACAGCGTGGAGCTGCAGCTGTCGCACTTGCGCCGGCGTTCGCTCAGCAGCTGCTTGGCCAGAGGCGAAGACAGCGGCAGCGTCTCGCCCTCTTCCCCCTTGGATTCGAGCGGCCGCATGCAGTTGGGACAGCACGCGGCAGAGAACACCTGGCCCTCGATCAGCAGCTTGCGTTCGATGAATGCCGGCCGCCAATGGAATCCCATGCGCATGCGCACGCGACCCAGGACGAAGAACTCTGGCTGCGTGGTATCCAGGCCCAGGCGCGAACGCAGGGCCAGCAGCTTGCGCAGGGTGTCAGGGCCGTTGAGCACCCACACGCGCGCACCAGGCACGGTCTCCAGGATCTCGCGCCGCCACTTGTAGACCAGGTGGGGCGGCGAGATGATCAACGTGCGTGGATTGCGCTGCTGCAGGCGCTGCAGCAGCACGGCAGTGCAGATAGCCATCATGGTCTTGCCCGTGCCCATTTCGGCGTTCAGCACGGCCGCAGGCTCGCCCTGGTCGGCCAGCAGCTTGACGATGGCCTGGACAGCCTCCGACTGCGCGTCGAACGGCTTGCGTTTGAGCCCCTGCAGGATCTCCTGGCGATCCTTCCAAACGCTTGTTTGGCGTTCTCGCTCAGGCATGTACACGGGCGGATGCTGGGCACGCACCTGGTCCAGCAGGCCCTGGCCGAACTCGCGGATGAAATCTCCCAGAGGGATGGTTTCGCTGATCACATCGGCCAGGAAGTCCTCGCCCTCGATCTGGCCGAATTCGCCCGTGGCATCCGATGCTGCAACAGGTGCAACGGTAGTTGTGTCCTGCTCCAGGACGGCTGTGGTGGGTGTGGAAACTTCCATGATTTGCTCCAAAAAATAAGGGCGCACCGCTGAAGAACAGCGGCGCGCCCTGGTGGGTGGTTGAGAAGGTGAGCCCGAGGCCTGGCGCGCTGCCAGGCAGGACTCACGAGGATGGTTCAGGCGACGAGCAGACGCTCGCGGACGCCGGCACTGACGTGCCGGATGAAGTGGTCGGTGATGCTCACGCGCAGCGCTCGCAGTTCACCAATGCGGGGATAGAGACCTTGGCCGAGCTCGTGCACAGCGCCCTTGTCTTGACACCAGGCCAGCAGAGGCTGCTGCCAGGCGTCGAGCAAGGCGATGGGCGCCAGTTCCTTGACAAGGCTCCACACACGCGCCTCGATGTCACCAGTGGTGGCCAGCACCCAGCCGATGCGATTTGCCTTGTCCAGGGCACGCAGGCGTTTGTCGTAGAGCCACAGGTGGCTCAGCGGCCCGAACAGGTTTTGGCGTGGCAGCCGGCCGCTGAACTTGGCCAGGCGGTCGGTAGGCCCGAGGTCCACCAGCTGACGCTGGCCGCCGGCGCCGACCAGGCTGAAGCGGCTGATGCCGGCTTCAGCCTGGCTGCCGAGCTCGGCGGCCGCGATGAACTGCATGGCAGAAGCATCGCGGCCGTAGAACGACAGGAACATGAGCTCGCCTTCGTCGTTGCGCAGGCAGGCATCGACCCAGAGGTCGGCGTAGCCCTCGATGCGGTAAAGGCTGCGGTGTGGTTTCAAGAGATGCTCCAGAGAAGACGGAGCAGCCCCATGCGGGGCTGCGCCACATGGGTTGAAAGTTGGATCAGCGAGGGTTTGGCACCCACAGCCACGCCGCTACAAAGGTGCCCTCTTGCGAGGGCGCCACCAGTGGAAGCGTGTCAATCAGGCAGGTCTCGGAACAGTAGATCTCGCGCGCCCGGGCGATGGCCACTGCATAGTCCAAGCGCCATTGGTTCTGGTCCTGCAGCGAACAGTCCAGAGCACTGACGGCCTGGGCCAGGTTGCCCTGTTCCCAGGTGTTCACCACGCCGCGAGCAGCAACTTCAAGGTCATGCATGTGCAGGCTCCTTGCGTTCCTGAGCCGCATAGTGCATTTCCACGGCCAGCTTGATGGATTCGAGTTGGGCCACGATCAGCGTGTGCTGTTCCCGGGCCACCTTCTCGGTGACACGCTTGGGGCTGGTCGAAAGGAAGAGGCGATTGAAGTCGCCATCGCCGTTGAAACCAATCACGTGGCGGCGAGAGTTTCCGGAGCAAAGGTGGACCGAGGCACGGGACTCCAGTGCGCCTCCGAGTCCCTTGCGGGTGCTGATGTCGAGCTCGCGGGCGCCGCCCAGGTCGATGATGGTGACGAGTCTGTGGCCATCGCGTGTGGAGTGGCTGTAGTGAGTACGCATGAAATGCTCCTTCAAGGTGGATTGAGAGAGCGAGCGCCGCCCTTGCGGGACGATGCCCGCACGGGTGGTTGGAGAAATGCCTGGTCTTGCAACCGGCGCGCTCTCAAGGCTCAGCGCGCCTAAAACCGTTTTTGAGTGGTTCAAACGGTTTTCCGCAGCTCACTCCTTGGCAAGCTCCGGAAAACCGGCTGTGGCCGCTTTCAGGGGATAGATCGTCAATGCAGATCGTGTCAGCGTGGTGCGGCGTTGATGGGTCTGATGCAGTCAGCGCGCGTGAATCGGTATGATTAGCATGCCAAATTCAAAGGTGTGCTGACGCGGCGCATGACGCAGCGGGCAAGTGAAATCGAGTATCTGTGGCCATATCAGATGAAGCCGGCCTGAGTTATGCAAGGTGTGTTGGACGGACGTTTACGCGTCAACCCCAATGCATGCGGGAGATGACATGGAGCACCTTTACAACGCCTTGGACCCACTCCAGAACAACATCTATGCCGACCAGCTTCGCCGAGGCTTTCGTACTCTTCGCTTCGATGAATCCTTGGAGCAGGAGTACCTCAATTACCTTCACAAGGTACAAGCTCGCTACCAGCGGATGGCCAGCCTTTTAGCACTTGCGATATGGCTGACTTTCACTTTAATTGACGAACTACGACTCTCAATATGGGAACGTTTTCCCGCCTACGAACTTGAATTGTGGGCACTATTAGCCATACGTGTATCAATAGCTTTGATACTTGCGCTGCTGGTCGCTGAGCTTTTCCGGCCTCGGCGCGAACGCTACAGCGCAGTTGTCGTGGCAACAATGCTGTTAAGCATGGTTTTGAGCACTAACCTGGCGGTTCTACTCTACGACCGGATGGGCACTGCGATATCCAACAGTGTCCTACTGATCATGGCCATAGCACTATTCTTCCCACTCGGTCTTTCCTTGCGCACTAGCCTGCTGATCGCGGTGTTGAGCGTGCCATTGGTGTTGTGTCCAGGCATCTGGTTGTTGGAGGACATCGATGCTCATTTGCGATTGAGCCTCATGTACGTTTTGGCACTCATCGTCTGTGCACTGGGGGGCTGTATTCGCGATCATGCTCAGCGAGAACAGTTCCTCTTGCTACGACTGCTTCAATGGCAATCAGGCCATGACGCTCTCACCGGCCTGAACAATCGCCGAAGTTTCACCAAGCACCTGGAGCTCACTAGACTCCAGAGCAGACGCGAGCAGCGCAGTCTCGGTCTACTAATGCTGGATATCGACCACTTCAAAGCCTACAACGATCATTACGGACATCAATCAGGAGATGAAACGCTGCGTCAGGTGGGAGGCTTGCTGCAACGCTTCGTCAGACGCCCCATGGATATGGCGGTACGCCTGGGCGGTGAAGAGTTCGCAATATTGTTGTACGACTTGGAGAAGGATCAGCTAGCGAAGATCGGAGAACAGGTTCGGCGCGAAGTTTGCAAGTTACGCATTCCACATCTAGCTTCGACGACCGCTGAGCATTTAACTATAAGTATCGGCGGGCGCCTGGCCTATCCAAATGAAAGCAGCGAGGCCCTTTATCGAAGTGTCGATAGCCTGCTATATGAAGCCAAGAGATCCGGCCGCAACCGTTTGGTCACTAACTGACCTTATGTTGGGCCGTGATTCTGCACGTGGGATGCTTTTAAACTGCGGAGCGCGTGTCCCCAAAAGGACGTGTCGTCCGGCGATACAGATGGTGGAGAGAGTGGCTGACCTCCCCTCGTGAGGACAGTCCGACCGCTGTAGGTGCCTAGTCTTGCGACCTGCGCGCTTGCAAGGCTCAGCGCGCCTTAAACTTCTTTTTGAGTAGTTCAAACGGTTTTCCGCAGCTCACCCCTTGGCAAGCTCTGGAAAACCGGCTGTAGCCGGTTTTGGGTGAATTCAGCGATGCTGAAAGGTGGTTAAGACGACCGTGTGCGCTCGAAGGCGATCACGTCCGCAGTAGAGAAGACCTGCACGAGCTCAGCGCGCGCCAGGGCTTCGAGATCCGGTGCTGGATCTGTGTCGCCCCAGGCCTCGGGATCGCAGTCGGTTGCATCATCGAGTTCCTTGCCCTCCGCGACGTGCATCAGCTCGCCATCGATAATGAAGATCGCTCCACGCGCATCCTTGAGGCCCGTGCCTTTGGGATGTCCGACCAGCAACTCCATCACCGCGCATTCGTACTCCAGTGCACTCATGCGAGAGGTATCCACTGGCGCCGACAGTGCGAACCTGCTGCACGTCGATGGCTCTTCCTGCAGGTACGCCTCCAACTCTTCGGCGGTGAACCGCTGAATGAACTTTGGCGCAATCAGTGCCTTCAGATCAGCCTCCATCGAGGACCAGTCGCTGGCATCTCGCAAGCAAATGCCGTCGATGCTGGACTGGCTCTCGATACAGCTGAGCAGACCACCGACCAGGATGTAGTCGAGGTGTCCAGGCACTTGCAAGGCAGTGCCGGCAGGATGCCGAATGAGCACCGCACGAACGAGACGGGCGAAGTCTGTATAGGTTGGATCTCGATGTGGCTGCCGCTGCAGGAAGAAGTTGAGGATCTCCAGCTCATGCGACTCCACCTGTTCGGGAGTGCACCGCTGAAAGAGCTCTCGGGCATACAGAGCCCGCTTGCAAGACGCAGCGTTTTCTTCGTCCCAGGCCGATGAATCGCAGCTGCCGCCATCCCTTACATCGTCTCCTGTCTCAAGGTAAATAAGCTCCCCCATTACCAGCAGAATCGCACCGTGCTGACCCAGCTTCAGGGCACAGCCTTTGGGCTGCTTCACAAGAAGCTCGATCACGGCTGATTCCCATTGCTGGAACGACAAAACCGCTTCGGGAGCAGGCAGGTGTGTAGTTTGGTTCATGGCTATCTCCATAAGAAATGGGACAGCCTCCCCCGAGGGCTGCTGCCCCGGGTGGGTGATGAAAGGTGTCAGTGCAGCCTGCTGCCAGGCTGCCCCGAGAGGACCTGCAGGGACTGCAGGAGCTCGGTGGCCACAAGGTCGCGCGCACGAAGATCGGCGGCGGTCATGCGGTTGCCAAGATGGCAGAGGACGTTCTCCAACGATGCTTGCGCATCGCTGGCCAGGTCCAAGGTTTTCAGAATGTCCGGCACCAGGGCCGGGAGCGTTGCCAGCAGATCCAGCATCGATTCATCCAGGGCGGTAAGGCCATGGCGATCCAACGCTGCAATCTGCTTGAGAGTCTCGATCGCGGACAACATCAATACTCGTAGGGCAGCAACAAAGTGGTTGTCTGCCACCCTGCATCGGTGATGACCCAGATCGTGTGATCGCCCACCTTGTAGACGGACATCACCATGGCGCGATCGACCAGCGCGTGCTGGTTGAGCGCACGATCGAGCGTGTGGATCTCCCCCCAATCCCCGCTTTGGTGCCGGCGCAGCAGCTCGTGCGGATCGACTTCACCTTTGCAGATGAGATCGTCCACGTCGATCGTTGTGACACAGCGACTCGCGTGAAAAAAGGGTGTGGTCTGTGGGATGGTGGCGGCGGGCCGCACCAAGTCTTCAATTTCCATGGGTCATCTCCTGTGGTTCAGGGACGGCCCCACGATGGGGACTGTCCCCATCGGGTGAAAAATTTATCTACTTGCTTGCGCTTGCCGGGCACGTGGCCATGGAGCACCTGCTGCTCAGTCGGTAAGGGTCGTGGTCCGGTCCAATGCGCCGTACTTTTCGTCCATTTGTCTCACGACATCCTTCGCAATGTCCTGCCAAAACTGGCCAGACATGAAGTCGGAGTCGAACAATTCAGGATTCGGAAATTCGGCGATCTCGCGTGCTTTTGTTTCGATGCAATGAATCACGAAGGCCTGAACCATCGGACCGAAACGCGAGTACTCCATGAGCTCGGTGAGGAACTCCACATTGGTTTGATGTTGACGTGGCATGGCCACCTCCTTGGTTGTCGAGGCGGCCGGCCCGTGGGGCTCGGTGCCCCAGGGGGTTAAAAAATCAGGCGATCTTGACGATCTGCCCAAGGCGCGCATCGGGAGTGAGCTCGATGGCGTTGATGACAGGGACGAAACGGTCCAGCAGCACGGTGGACTGCGAGGCATTGCCCTTCTCGTCCACGTCGATGCTGACCTTGCGCTCCTTGCGCTTGTAGGTGTCGCCCTTGATCAGAAAGGTGCGGCCGTTGCCGGCTGTGATCTTTCCCGTGACCTGTCCAGCGGCCAAGGCCAAGGCCAGGTGCCAGGGTGTCAAGTCACGAAGCGGCGGCCGGCATGCGCCGGTCGCCTGAGCGAAGTGAGCCTGCAGGACCTCCCACAGCAGGCTGTGAGAGTACTTGGCCAGTTCATCGACCAGCTGCTCTTCATCGATCTGCACGGCATGAAAGTCGAGCTCCAGATCCCCCTGCAGCGCAGGTATCACATAGGGCTCCTGTTCCCACGAGTCCGGCATCAAGGGTGCGCCCTCCTCCGAGGCCTGCGCGTCCACCAGAGGCTGCAATGCGGCCTTGGTGGCATGCGTGGGCCGGCAGCGGGTGCCGATCACGATGCACTGCTTGAAGCGACGCTCCGGTGCCATGAACACGCGCAGGTCCTGGAAGTTGCGTACCAAGTAGCCGCGGATCTCGTCATCCAGCGCGTAGTGCGGAATGATGTAGACCAGCACCCCTCCGTAGGCCAGATAGGGCACCGTCTTGCGCAGGAACGTTCGTTCCAGTCGCTCAGCCTTTTCCGCGTCGTCAATCAGGGAACGCTGCGCGGCCTGGTCTGAGACACCGTAGCCGTATGGCGGGTTGAGAAACAGAAGACCCATGCTGCGCGGCCGCACGATGACATCGTTGACATCGGCTTGCAACACGCGATCGAGGATCTGCTTGGCGTGCCGCGCACGTTCGCGGTCCAGCTCGATGCCGAAGGCCTCGGCGCCGGCGGCCGCACCGCGTGCTACGGTCAGCAGTTGGCGCACATCGGCCAGGGCCGTTCCCTCGCCGCAGCAGGGGTCCAGCATTCGCACGTTCCCCTGATCGGGCATGCGCAGCAGATGGGCAATGCGGGCAATCGATTCTTCATCGGTCGGGAAGTACCCGGCCTTGATGTAGTTGCGCGCCAGGCGCGCGAAGATCAGGGCCATGGCCTGCTCTCCTCAAAGAAGAAAGCCAGCCCAGGGAGATCCCTGGTGCTGGCTGGTTGGAAGATGGCAAAGCAAGCTTTGCCTGGTAGATCACAGCTGGGTCCACATTCCGGAGTTCCAGGCCGAGATGGCCTGACGCTCGCTGGCCCACGACTCATCAGACTCCCGCGTGAATGGACCATGCTCAGACCTCGTACCGAGGTAGAAGTCTCCATTGCTGGACAGCACCTGCAGCTGCAGGAACTCTCCGCGTTGGGCTGCGAGCAGGCCGAAGGGCGCGATTGCAGACTGTGTGGACGTTGCGAATTGAACTTGCGACATGTCATTTCTCCTTGGGGGAAATGGACGAGCGCCCCCGGACGGGACGGCCCATCCGGGTTGAAGTTGAGTTGAGGTATTGAAAGTCCCAGCCACAGGAGGACCTGTGAACTGGGTGGGTGGTCAGAGATAGGTGCGCTGTGTCCAGCGCCCTTCATCCCATGCCTTCTTGGCCTTCTCACGGGTCGGCCAGTACTGGGTTGATTCGCGCGTGTACGGACCATCTTCGGAATAGGTCCCGAGGTAGAAGCCCGCAGCACTCCGCAGAATTTCCATCGGATACTCCTTTCCGCTAGCGCGGGCAAGAGCACCAACTTGAACGGTTTCATCTGCCTTGGCTGCGCTTGGGATTTCGGTTTGCGTCATGACATTTCTCCTTGAGAGGGGGGAAATGGACGAGCGCGCCCGGACGGGACACGGCCCATCCGGGTTGGGGGGGAAGGTTGAAATCGTGAGACACTTTTCGGATGACCGAAACGCGCCCCAGCTTGAGAGTGATTGAAGGAAGCCCCGTCGAAGAACTGGACCTGGTCCACCTCTTCGAGGAGCTCGATGCGCGTGATGCGCTTCCTATCCTGCGGCAGCGGATGCGACAGCAAAAGGCTGCGGCAAATTCCGTTCTCGCATCAGTTGAACCAGGCCGGACGGCAGACCCGCAAGCAGCTCCGGACGTGCGTAGCACGACTGGACCAGCTTGACGATCGAACAGACTTCGCCTGGCGCGACCTGCTCGCGCAGATCCATCAGCTTCTGATACTCCTGCTCCGTACAGGCCAGCAGCCAGCGATTGAACACTTGATGCGTGCGCGCGCGCTGCTCGGCCGTCCAGATTGGGAGAACTTGGGGGTTCGACATGGCTGTCTCCAAAGAAATGGGGACAACCGGCCCAAGGGGACGATGGTCCCCGAGGGTGGAAGAGAAGGTGAACTACAGAAGTTTGACCGCCGCGATGGCGAGCCCGACAACCGTAATTTGCGTAGTGATGATCCAGCGGAGCTGGTCATTGAGACGGGCATTGAGACGAGTCTCAGATGCCGAGATTTCAGTTCGCACATTGGCAATCTGAGATTTCAGCTCGGCGCCATCCGATTTGGTCATGAGCTGGTCGCGCATCTCTGCACGCACAGCATCCTGGCCGGTCTGGATGGCGTTTTCAAGCTCACGCTCCACGGCACGGGCCTTGTCTGGCGTGACGCCAGCTTCGGTCAGTGCTTCAAAGACGCTCAGTTTGATGGGCATGCCCATGAGTCTACTCCTCCCGAAAAAAGAGCGGGCACGCCTTCCCTGACGGGCTCTTGTGCCCGCGCAAGGGTGGTGATGATGGCAATGCCCAAGCAGCGAACTGCTTTGCACATTTGCAGGGCTCAATGTGCTCGAAACCATCTTAAAAATGGTTGGATGGTTTCCCTCAGCAGCCGCACCTGCAGCTGCTGAGGGAAACCATCGGGTTCCACAGATTTCACAATGCTCCTGGCCGCCAGCGGCAGGCCGGTCACCAGGTGGAGCTCAGATGACCAAGGAAAGGCGCGGTCACAGGCACGGCTTGGCTTTCACCGTGGCTGCACTATCGCAAAGCCGCTGCGCATCAGGTCGCAGCCACCCCAATTTGAAAGCCCCCTACCCTATTGGGTCCAGCAGGCTGTCTATTGAGCACCGCTCGATGCGCAAGAGACAACCCGCTACGCGGGCTGAAGTGTCAGATGGGATGCCAGGTCTGGCTCTGGATGTCTGCCATGCTGTAGCCTAGGTCTTTCAGTGCCGCCACTTGCTGACGCAAGCGAAGACGATCGACGGTCGGGTCGAGCTTCACAGCATCACGGCTATGCACTCGCGGCCAGAGCTCCCCGAAAAGCTCCTGCAGCTGCGCCTCTTGTGCGGACTGCGGATCTTCAGCAGGTACGCGGTCAGAAACCGTCATAGCTGTCTGCGCCTGGTCCCCTCTCGCCAGCCGCTTTTGGATGCGCTTTTTGAGCTCTTCCACATTCGCTCTGGACTGGGCCGGGCTCGAACCTGGTGGAGGCGTCGACGTGGTGCTGACGGGTGCCGCACGAGGTGGCAGTGGCGGTGGCGGAACGGCTCGCGGCTCTTCATCCGCTGGGTCAGCCTCGACGAGATGGGGTTCTGCAGGTCTCTCTTCCATGTCATCGATCTGAAGATCGTGCAGCACGGCGCGGATCTCAGTGATGGACTTGTTGAAGTGGATGTACTGCTTCAAGAAGATGCGCTCAACCCAAGCCGTGCCTCTGTAGACGCCGTCATCGAACTGGTCGAGCAGCTGGTCGAAGACTCGGAATTCACCGATGTCGGTGAACAACTCTCCGACGCAAAAGTCGCCGTTGCGGCCTCCGCGGATTTTCTTGACTCTCAGCGTGATGCCGGAGAGCTTGATCATGTGCTCATGCTCCAAAGGACGGAGCCTGAGCCCATGGGCAAGGCCCCATGGGTGAAAAAAAACACTCCACACGTCAAACGCATGGAGTGCTGGTTGGATGTTCCGGATGATTTCCAGTCAGCCGGCTGTGTGACCTCGCACACGTGCCGAAGGGTGTGCGTCAACGAGGTAGTGTGCCAGATCAAAGTGCTTCAACCCGAGGGCGCGCATGTCTCAGAAGCTCACATGCCTTGCCACAAAGTGGCCACAGGTTTGAGCGACACCTGCAAACGCTTGGAAGTCTTGAGCATAGCGTAAAAGCAGCGGTTGACGGTGAAATTTCGGGTACAAGAGAGCTACTAAGATGTACGGTCCCAGCAAGTCGTCGTGCATTCTTCAGCCTGGAAAAAGAGAAAGCTCAATGGCCATCTGCCTGCATGGTAGCGCCCACACGATGCCGCGTGTCCGCGCACAACTCCAGCTAGCGATCGGCTCCCATCGGTCCTTGGCCAAGCTCTACGGTATCAACCCCAAGACCGTGGCCAAGTGGCGGGCGCGGACCTCGGTGCTCGATGAGCCCATGGGTCCTCGGGGCAGAGCAAGCCAATATCTTTCTCAAGAGCAAGAACACTTGGCAATTTTGTTGCGCAAGCAAGGGCATCTGTCGCTGGACGATCTCATGGGGCAGCTCCTGGAGTTGGCACCCAAGCTCAGTTTGGACGCGATCATCCAGGGCGGCGGCCAGCATGAGCGCGGCGGCAAACTGTTCGATAAAGCTCACTCTTTATCGGACACAGCGGTCCCATTTAGTAAAGGACCAGGATCACCTGGGAGTGCCCGAAGATCTAAGACGCGAAGGGGCTCTGGGAATAATGCAGTCCTCGCTTAAAGTTCGACGACAAGCTTTGCGCCTCTCGGTCCACTTTTTGACACTGCACTTGCGTTCGCGCGATCTGCCATGAAAGATTGAGCCTGAATGGAAGAGAATACAACACTGAACGCCGATGCTCAGTTACCCCCGCTTGCTGGTGAAGCTGCTCGGCAGGCTATGGACTCCATGGCGGGCTATGACTACCAGATCCTCAGAACGGTTGAGGCATGGCTCCAGCTCGGCGGCGACGGGAAGATCTACATCGAGTGCGCGGAGGACTACGACGTGATGCGCCCCGACGGGGCCGTTACCACCCAGGTGAAGAACTCGCCTACCAACATTACTCTCAACTCGGCGGATGTGCGCGAGGCGATTCGGAATTTCTGGGAGCTTACCGAGCGCAACGCCGGGCGCGAGCGGATCGATATGCGCTTTTTGACCCGTGGAGCAGTCGGGAAGGAGCAGATGTCCGCGCTTGGAGAGTCAGGTATTTTGGTTTGGCGCAAGGCGGCGGCTGGAGACGACGTTGCGGCGATGCTTGTGCGGAATCATATTCTTGGCCAAGGTGGATCCGACACCTTCTTGAACTTTCTTCAGACTGCGGATGCAAAGCGGCTTCGCGAGGAACTTCTCAGCCGAATCGAGTGGGTGACAGGCGAGCCGTCTGCCGAGGCCGTACGCCTTGCCGTCAACAGGTTGGCGATTAACATGGGCCGGAGCGCGATGATTCCTCCAGGGATCTGCGTGAGCGCCGTGCCAGGCTTGCTCGATCACTGCCGGCAAGCGGCGATCAAGAAGGAGCCGGAACTCCGCAGTCTCACATTCGCCGATGCCCAGATTGTCTTCGAGCAATACACCAGCGTGCCGGTGTCGATTACCCAGACCCTTGCCAACTCCATGGGGATGGTTATGGCCGTCTCCACCGGAGGATCACAGACGCCCATCGCGTTCACCGCTGTTTTCGATTTAGAACTGCCGGAACTGCCTGTTGAATGCATGCCCCGTGCCCAATTCATCTCGAACTTGAGGTCGGAACTGCTCGCCAAAGGCGCCCTGCTCGTGGTCGGCACCGAAGGCGAGGGCAAGAGCACCGCAGCGAACCTGGTTGCACGGATGTTCTCCAGCCCGTTTTGGCTGGACCTCCGCGGTGGGGACGAGGTTATTGCCGCTGCGGCTATCGAAAATGCGATTGTGCACGCGCGAAGTGGAAAGTCGGTGCATTGCTTGGTTCTTGACGACGTACCGGCTGACCAAGGAGTTCCCGATGTTCTATGGGGGCGCCTGAAGATTCTCATCGATAGCTGCCGGCGCGCAGCCATTCCTTTGGTCATGACGTCGAAGGGCGTACCTGCTGATGCTGTCGATCCGCGCTTCCAGACCGCTGGCGCTCCGACGGTCCGCGTGCCGCGGATCTCGGAGCCTGAGCTTATCTCTTACTTGGAGCAGATCGGGTGTAGCGACCAGCGGTCTGAGGGGTGGGCTCGAATAACTCTGGCGCATACGGGCGGGCATCCGAAGCTCGTTCACTTGGCGGCACTGGAGTTGCGCGACCACGCGTGGACCGCCGCCAGCACGCCAGAGTTCTTCGCCGTGCCCTCGACGGTACAGGGAGCTCGCGTGGCGGCGCGCCAGCGCGCTTCGAAGAATGTGCCGCTCCCAGATCGTGAATTGCTGTTCGCCCTGGCCCTGACAACATCGCCGTTCAAGCGGGATGTTGCGTTGCAGCTCGCGACCAGATTACATATCGATGAGCCCGGCGCTGTCTTCGACCGTCTCGACGGTCGTTGGGTTGAGCGCATTGGCAAGACGCTCTACCGGGCGACGCCCCTTCTTGACGGCCAAACGCGGGAGGTCTGGGCGGTCGAGAAGGTGCGACAGACCCATGGCTTGTTCTACGACGCTTATATGGCGACGAAGACTATTTCGGTTCAGGACGCCATGACGCTCACCATGCACGCGTGGCAGTCGCATGACGGCAAGCGCCTCTCGGGATTCCTCGCGAGTCTCTCAATGAGCATTGAGAGCACCGAGGGCTTACCGGAAGCCCTCGAGCTGCTGGTTCACTTTGGTGCTGAGGACGGCGTGCGTGCAATCGATTTCGATCCACTGGCTTCATTGTTGGTGCGATCTCTTCAATTCCGTATTGCGCGCGCTCGCCGGCCGGAAATGCTACCCGATATGGCACGCCGCTGGCTCTGGGAGATCAACCAGGAAAGTAATCCGTTGGCTCAGAACCTCTTTCTTGGCATGCGCGGCATGTGCATTGCCTTGGCCATTGAGGGCGCGTTTTCCGCGAGCGTGGTGGTTGAGGGTTTGCAGCACGTCGCGCTTCTCGAACAATTACTCGAAGCCGGCGGCATGGGCGATCTTCGCAACGACGCGCTGGATGGCCAGGATCTGCTCGGCAGTTTGTTCCTGGTCGCGCAGTCAAACTTCCGCTCGCGCGAACAGGTCTCGGACATGTTGTCCACCTTGGAGAACGCTCCGCCTGGAATCAGGGCGCGGCTCTTAAAGGCATTTGAGATGTCGCTCCTTCGCGACGGAATGGGCATGTTCGACCGGGCGCTCGTGACCGAGTACCAGTCCCAGACGCCCGATTGGGCCGAATTCTCGAACGTGCTCATACGCGGGGTCGCTCTCGCGCAGCAATGGAAGGCTGATGCATGCGAGGAGTGCGCAGCCAGGGTGCTATCGATCGTCTATTCCGAGCATCTTGACGACGAAGAGTCCGCCCGGCGTGTACTCAAAGATACCGGTGGCGTGGAGCGGCTCATGCTCAAAGAGCAGGAGGCGAATCTGGCATATGGGCGCAAGGACTACGTAGAAGCGATCAGGATTTGGGATGGGTGCCTGTGGGGCTCGTCCCTTGGCGAGAAAGGCATTCGTAACCCGTTCGCGTTGAGAAAGGCTGGAATAGCCTGCGCGAAGCTCGGACGATACGCAGACGCGGCGCGCTGGTTCGAGCGTGCGGCCTTGCTCGTGGATGCCGGAGAAGCTGATGTGATGCCCTCAGCCTTGTTCCGAATAGATGCGAGCCAGTGCTGGTTCAGGGCCGGCGTACATGCCGACGCACTTAGAGAACTGGGCCTTGCATGGTGCAGCGTGAATCATCTCATTGACGCCCAGAAGGAGCCACAGCTCTATGCTGCCCAGAGATTTCTAGGCAACTTGGCGAGCTGGATGGCTAACACATTTGATCCGCGTGACCAAGCGCAAGCGGTCATGTGGATTGGTGGGGCCAGTCGTCCCGATTTGGACATCAACGCGGTGCAGGCCGAGCCTCCCACACAGCTCGACGTGCTCGCCTTCGCCTTGGTTCGAGTCTGCTCGCTGGCCGGCGTTGGCATGCCCGGATTGGCCGAAGCGATCGAGCTGGCCGAGATGTCCAAGGAGCCCATGCTCTCCGCTATGTGCCGAATGGCGCAGATTGGGATGCTGGTTCGCGAAGGCAAATTCGCTGAGGTGGGATCCCAAGTTCGCAGGCTGTTGGACGACGTTGCCCATCATCAAGTGCTAAGGGCAGACGGTGACGCAAGGTTGAGCGACCAGATGAAGCAGGTGGCGAGCTACGCCTTTGCCTGCTCGTTGTCGCTGGCGACGTTGGACGGCGGGGAGCCGTCAGCGCTCATGAACGCCTGGGAGGCGTCTTTATCCAGACCCAGCGGCAACCAACTTGCCCTGTCTCTGGCCAAAGAAGCGGCAGACAAATTTGACGTCTCCCCCGTGTCCGCGATGGATTTGGTTCGCACTGCGCCAGGTTGGCTCGACAGGATTGGTGCGGCGTCCGTCGCGATAGCCAGCGATGGTTTGTCGCCGCTTGAGGCCGCACAAGCTCAGTGGGTGTTGGCTTACCACCTGACCGACCTGGGGGGGCGTGCAATGCTGCATGTTGATCTTGGCAGGCTCGCCGATGAGTTTTCCCGGGACTGGCAGCGAAGACTCGCTTCGCCGGCGTTGTTGACTTCGCCACGCGTGTCTGTCCCATTGCTGAAGGCAGCGATCATGGAAAGCGGCGCTCCAGCCAAGCGTATCTTGGCGCTGGCTATGGCCTCTGCGCAAGCGTGTGGAAGCTCCGTGCCGGCACCCATGCTCACAGCGCTTCGCGCAGCAGCAGCAGCAGCTGACGAAGCCCAAATGCAGCTTCGCAGCGTAGGAGAAGTCTTGCCGACCTAGGTGTGATCTCTTAACAGAATGTTCATCCGTCTCAGATTTGGAAAGGTGTGGTTACAGACCAAGCAAGATAAGATGTTCGGCCCCCAAAACAGGTTGACGATGGCACCTTCAACCGCCCCTTTGATCGAGCCCATTGAAGACGACGACCTGTCAGGCTTGAGGCTGCGCTGCATAGCTAACAAGTTCAAGGCAGCGAACCAGGTTTGAGTTTGTTCACTGATTTTCTGAAGAGTTCGGGATAGCGTTCCTTGATGGTAGCGCTCGTCCTATTCGGCAGCTTGGCGGCCAACAGCGAGTTAATTTCTTCGTTCAGGAGACGTGCCTCCGTGAAATCATTCGCGACCGGCGTAGGTGCGAGTAGAGTCAGCATAGCGACAACAGAGGGTTTGCTGCCCCAACTGAGCATGGCAGCCAAAGTTGGCATATATTTTTGGAGTACCGCATCCAAAAGCAGACCCTCCGTGTCCAGGTACTTTCCGACGGTTTCGCCCCAAAGCTTTCCCATGAGTATTTCAAGGTTGTCTTGGTCGCTAGGAGTCCAAGTTTTCTGAGCATTGACTCTATACAAGGCGCCATACCTCGCAGCCCACTCGTTAGCGATCTCGATAGCAACTATTGGATCGCTTGTGCGCCTCATCGCATCCATAGCTCTACTGCCACACGATCGCCAAAGGTCGTTTTTGCTGCATACAGTATTCTCTGCCAAAGATAGAGGAGAAACACTTAGAACGACGCTTGCCGTCAGAATGAAACGACGCTGCATTTGGGGCCTTCCAAAATCTGTAAAAACGTATACTATGCGAATAATTTCTTGAAAGCAACGGAGCGTTTCCACATGACAGCTCGTCGAGACTTAATTGCAATTTCCTGTATAGCATTATTTTTTGCTTCAAGCCCAGCATATGCCATCTTAGGCATCAGTATTAAGATTGGCCCAGTTGTTGTAAACCCGTTACCAATGCCCTGGGAGCCGCCGATCGAGCCGGAAAACCAGCCCCTTAATATCACATCCCATTTAATCAAAGCTGGCGAAAAGGAAATTGGCCAGATTAGTGGGAACATCATTCGGGAAGCTGGAATTGGATACTCCAACATCGAGCGAGAAACAAGGGTGGGCGTGTCCAGTGTTGGCACGAACTTGCGCAAGGCAGCTGGCGATTTCGAGCGTAACCTCCGTGAAGCTGGTGGTGATGTTGGACGTGAACTGAAAGCAACTCAGCGCGAAGTCGAATCGGCCACGATCGCAGCATACAGGTTCACTGTGCGTCAGGCAGAGTCGACCTTCGCGTTGGTGCGTCAAGCAGAACAGCGTTTCCGAGAAGGCAAAGTGATTGATGCGATATGGCATCTGAGTACTCAGCAAATGCAAAGCACGAGTGACAACGCCGCAAGGGCCGCAGCCGAAAGCGCAATCGTTGCAACTGCGATGTCCGCAGCTGCTTCAGCATATGGCGGACCCGGAGGGGCATCTGCCTATTCTGCATGGTTGGCCTACTACCAGACAGGTGGTGATGTGAACGCAGCGCTACGCATAGGTTTGATCGCTGCGGTTAAAGCGTATGCGCCCGAAATCCCAGGCGCAGACTTGGCCAGCACGGGAATAAAGGAATCTCTGAAGAAGGCAGCCGTTTCGGGCGCAATGAATGGCCTTGCTGTGGCTGCTGCTGGCGGAAGTGCTCAGGATGTTCAAAAAGCTATGATGGCGACTGCTGGCACGATTCTTGTGCAAGATGGGTATCGCTCATTGTCCCAAAACGCTGCTGTCGCGGAGTTTTCGAAGGTAGCTAGGCAGGTGTACTGTATAAAGGGCCTTTCAGAGGGTTCGCAGGATGAATCATGCCCTTCAGTCAACGACTACCTAAGAGACACACAAGGTCGGTTCGCTATGTTGGACACCTCAAGCATTGTTCGGTACGTGGACATGGCAAAGGAAATCCCCGGCGCGGACTGGATTCTGCTAACTAAAGAGGAGGCTCTCGCAAAGTCCGCGGCCATTGCAGGAGTTGATTACGAAACCCTCAACGCCAAAATGAATGAAGCTCGACTGACGGCCAACAGAGTTGAAGAAGCCGCTAACCGAGTCAAAGGTGCCAACATCCTAGGCATGCTAGATGATCGTTGGGCACTCTCCTACCAAGCTGGGAAAACAGTGGATGGGATTAGGGCGGCGGTGGCGCCTTCGGTATTGCTCACTTACACGGGCATATCACCTGCGATCGTAGATAAAGCTGCCGCTGACCCAGCAAAGCTTTCAAGCATTCTGGACGCACCATTACCCAATCAGCCTCAGGAAATAGTCTCGTGTGTGCGTCCTGCCGAACCCAAAGCCAACATAAATATTCTCTGGGGAGCCGTCATCGAAATCCCAAGTAGACCCGAGCTAGCTGTTCGCCTCTGGGTCTCGAAGAAAAAACAACCAGGTGACTTGGAATGTGTTGTCGCCCAAGAGCGCGACGGCAAGATCCGAGCTGCTTGGTATGCAAAAATCGAAGGCGACTTCTGTCAACCCAAGATGCTCGAAATGACAAAGCAGTTGATAGCCGAAAATTTCAATTGTTCGGGTCGGTAAAATAGAAAATAGTAATATATGAGATTTGAAGTCTGGAGAAATTGCCATTTATCCACACCTCAATCAACTCCCGGCAAAATGTTAGTCAAAAAGTAAAAAGCCCCCGTACTGCATTGCAGTGCGGGGGCTTTTGGCTGAATCAGCTTATCGCTCACCAGCAGGCTCTCTATAACCAGCTCCGCTATGCGGTGCAGGTCGACGAGCATATGCCGACGGGCCATGGCCACGAGCAGCAGGTGCGGCTGCTTGGCGCGGCTGAGCGTAGCCTTGTGAGGCGGCGCCCGCCCGCTGGGCATCGGTGAGCAATCGGTGTCAACGAGGACCCAGAATTCACCTTGACGCCTTTCGAGGTTTCGCAGCAGTCCTTTCTGCTTTGGCGTTCGCCATCGCTTTTGCCGCTACGCTCCACTCCTGCGGGTCGAGTAGCTTATCACCTGGCACTAAAAACCACCCTCTAATGCAACTCAAATCGTGGACGGCAATTTGAATATGAGTGTCACTGCGCACTGAACTACCATCAGCAATTTGCACACCTTGTTCATAGGCCCCCCGAGAAGCTTGATATGGAGCAGAGGCTACAATGGCAGCGCTGTCACGCTCTTCAAGGGCCTTTTGGTGAGTCAATTCACGGTATTTGTGAACCATCTCACAGGCAGCCCTGTCAAATGCACGATGTATAAAGTCTTCGTCATCCGGAAATGCTTGCTTATTACGAGGCATCTCTCCACCCGCACTTCCAGCAACCAGAGCGCTTGCTGCCCGAGTGAAATCGAAAATACCGGTTTGCGTTGTTAAATCAAACCATCGGTCAATATCTAGAATCGCACCTACAACTGCGGGCGTTCCAATAGGCTGGCGAGTCAGTAACTGGAGATTCCGTTCATGAGAGTTCTGCGCAAGCTTCTTAGCTCGAAGAAAATCACCTTCAAAAAAGTAAAGCCCCTTCCCCAACCAATCGTACGGATTATTCGAAATTTTCGGTTCGATAACGCGGCGAACCAAGCCGTCACGGATAGTAATATCACAGCCGTGATAAGCTAAAACAATCTGGCCCATCAACCGTAGATTTTTTTAAGTTTTCCCGATGGGGTCAAAATTCCCGCTTCTTTCATGAGTGCGGCAGCCTGCTCATGAGTCAAGACTGGAAAGATGACATCGCCGCCAGCTTGGCCAACCTGTTTTATCGATGTACCGATGACAGGTTTTAGGGCCGCGTTGACGGAAGCAACATGCTTGCGCACGCCGGTCTTCGTAGATACGCGTGAGGGTCGAGTCATGAGACTAGTTTGCCACAAGCCAACCAGACCTGCACCTCAAAGTACGCCGAAGAGCTATGACCACGCGCTGCCGTTGCGGATACTTGACGCCGCTGAGCGTAGCCTGGGCAGGCTGCAGCCGACCGTTGGGCATCCGCAGGACAATTCTGCTGGTTGCTTTAACGCACCTCTTCCAGCGAGGACGGTCACGGCTCCGACGATGGGAAGCTTGGCGAGCAATCCATGATTGGAAAGAACGCCGGGATGGACACGGGACGCATCAACTCCGGTTGCTGGTCCTTCTCGTTGAAGATCCACGTATCGTTGGGGATCTTCTCTGCGAGAAGGACTCGGCGTTGTTCTGGGCCGATGAACAAGGCGGCAAACCTTTTGGAGTCGATGCCCCGGCAATTGAAGTTGCCCACGAAGTCGGATTTGTGCGCCACGCGATAGAGCTTCGCCTTAATCCCAACATCGCTGAGCTGTCCACAGATGAGAAGGCAAGCCAATCCGCTCGACACAAATGCCGCACACGCCCACACTCCAAGCACCACCTTTACAACATCTTCTTTGTCGTCTAGGACGGAGCCGAAAAACATGAACCCGATCACCAGTGCGGAGGTTACTACCACGACAACCATCGGCCAGAACATGTAGGTGGCGAACCGCATCACAGTGACTGCGATGGTCGTCAGCGGTAATGCACCCGCATCGATGTGGAACACCCCGTTGATGTCGTTGACGGCGTCCACTCTGGATATGTAGGCCACTAATGCTAAAGCCGACACGAACACCCACCGAAAGCTCACGAAGCCCAACAGTGGTTTTATCTTCGTTTCGAGAAGCCCCGCGATGGAGAATAGTCCAAAAGTGACTGACAGGCAGATCATCGAGATAAACAGCCCTTGGTACTTGTTATTCTCGCGGTTCACAGCTGCTATGACCAAGATCACGACTGAAACGACAGCCGCGGTGGGCAGCACAAAGTTGATCTTATTGGATTCTTCGGACATGTTCATTCTTTGGAGGCTTACGATAATTTTCTCAACGGTTCTTACACCCTTGTAGCCATCGAATTATTGCCGCGCATGTCAGGTCGTGGACCAATAACCTTGCGGATCGCTCACAATAGACAAAGAAAAAGCCCCCGCACTGCAATGCAGTACGGGGGCTTTTGACTGAATCAGCTTATCGCTTACCAGCAGGCTCTCTATAACCAGCTCCGCTGTGCGGTGCTGGTCGACGAGCATATGCCGAAGGGCCATGGCCACGAGCGGCCGGTGCGGCTGCTTGACGCGGCTGAGCGTAGCCTTGCGAGGCGGCGCCCGCCCGTTGGGCATCCGCAGGACGTTGCTGCTGAGCGCCCTGACGGACCTCTTGCTGCGACACATGCTGCGGAGCTTGACGCGGCTGCTCCTGCTGTTGCTGCTCTTCAGGCCAGGACTCGTCCTGGTAGAAGCCTTCGCCCTGTGGTGCATGCTCACGAGGAGAATTCTCACCTGCAGGTGCAGCAGCATCAGAATCAACGTTGCGCTTGTACACCGACTCCCCATCGACCGAAATCGAATAGACGAGAATCAGGCGTCCTTTGATGAGCGCGGCCATTTCCTTGTGCCCTGTGGGGCGTCCGGATTGCTGGTCGCGCACATCGCGCTCGTAGACATGAGGATAGGTGTCGGCGATGCGGAAGGTCACAGTGACCTTGCGACGTTCGTCAACACTTTGCTTCATGCTCTCGATCAAGCCGATCGCTTCTTCCCCGCTTACACGGAGGTCGAAGTATGTCGTGTCGGAAGAATCAGAGCTCCCACGCAACGCACTGATGGCGCATGCGAGGAAAGGCTCAGACTTGCGGCCACGGCCTTGCGGTGTAACCCAGCGGACACGGCTCAGATAGCCGACACCGCTGGTGTGCAGGTTGAAATACTCGCGTTGTGCGTTCGTTGCTTGCATGGTGATCTCCAAAGTTTCCAGAATGTGGAAAGGGAGCGCAGATGCACGCACCGGACCGCGAGGTCGGGATGGGGCAGCTGGCCCCCATCCGGGTTGCAAAAAATGCTCTACATGGTCCTTGGGGGACCCTGCTGTGACTACAAAGAGCTCAGTCACTGTGTGCCTTGCGGCGATTCACGGGAGGAAGACTAACAGACTGATTTCAGCAGGTCAAACGCGGTTGACTGTTTTCAGCCGCCGAGCTTCGTCCTGTTCCAGCTATTCGGTGACCCGCAAGATCAAGGATGCATGTTTCTGCTTAGACCCGCGCGAATTGCCGAAGCACGCGGAACAAGCAGCCCACCCAACCCGCGCGCAAGCCGACTGAGCCCCATGGGGCTGGCACGCCCCGCTCCTGCGCCAACACGCCCGCTGAACCCGGTGAAGTCGCCGCGCCAGCGTCCCGCCAGGCGCCGGCCGGGGTCACGCTGCGAGCGGTGCTTGAGGACATGATTGTCACGCTGTCTGGCCCGCGCGCGGCCTGGGCCGCTTGGCCCTGCGACGAGTGCCTGTTTATGCCGCTGAAATCCTTTGCCGCACGCCCGCTGCCATAGCTCCAGGCTGTGCGCGCGTTCGCCGACGCAGGCATGCACGCGGCCGGCGCGCTGCTGCAGCGGCGCCCTGGCGTCGCCGTGGAGACGGGCTTGCTGATCGCGCCAGCGCATGTGCCTGGGCTGGCCGCCTATGGCCTTTCTGCCCTGCTGCAATGGCTGCCCATACAGAGTTTCGCAATGGCTGTGCTGCTCATGGTCGGCTGCGTACTGTGCATCGTTCGATCCAAAACATTCACGCGCCACGATCCAGAGCGATTCGCGCGGCATGCCTCCTTGCTGGTCTTGCTGCTGTGTGCGAGCCTGCTTGCCCTCGTCCTGCCTGTGCCCTTGCCCAGCGGGATCGCAGCCCTGCCGCTCGCCGCGGCCGTGTTCACGAGCCGCAGGTAGGCCACTACCATCGCTCGGAGTAGAAATGGGGCGGAGGCGCACAGCCCGACGGGTCACTGCAGATGCCGCTCGATTTCCGTCACGAACCTGGAGGCCTCCCCGGCGGAGTGCATCAGATGCACCTCCCGCTTGGCGCGCGTCAGGCCAACATAGAACAAGCGGCGCGCCTCCTTGAGCCCGCGCTCACTCACATTACCACGCGGAAGCACCCCCTCGTTGAGGCCAAACAGAAACACCACCGAAAACTCCCTGCCCTTGGCACTATGCAGGGTGGACAGGGTCATGCGGTTCAAAAACCCCCCATCGCCCGCCATGTCCCGCAATGTCATCTGCTGACAGTCGCCATCCGGCGCGGTGCGCGCCTGGAAGGTAGCCAGGGTCTCGAAATCCTCACGCAGACCGGTGCATGCTTCTTTGCAAGCGCCCATCACCTGGTCCTCCATCCGCCGCAACCAGTCATGCAGCGGCATGCCGCCCTCGCGCAACGCCGAAAGACAGGTGATGAGGTCGCGATTGAAGCGCGTCGCCGCGTCGTCGCCAGGCAGCGCTTGGGCGAACAAGCCTCGGCCTTCCGCAGCCAGGCGCGAGAACCGGATGCGGCTGGAGCGCCAGCCGCCACTGCCCCATTGCGCGCACAGTTCCAGCCATTGCATCAGCCGGCTTGCGCGGGGGTACAAGGCCTTGGCATCGGTACGCACCAGCGGGATGCCTGCCTGCTGCGCCGCCCGCGCAACCGCATCGCCTATCCAGGCCGCTGGATAGATCACAGCGATGTCCCCGTGGCGCAGCTCGGCTTGTCGGGCCATGACCTCGGGCAGTAGCTTGCCAAAAAGATGTTGAGCCTGGGCGTCAAAGTTCCCCTTCAAGGGTTGAATGAACACCAGTCCTTGCGACGAGGATGGGATGGCCCGATAACCACGATCCTCCCCCAGCGCAACAGCCGCTGCGGCCACGATGTTCTTGCCACTACGGTAGTTCAGTGTCAGTCGCACCGTTTCAACATTCTGAACGTTAGACAATTCGATCAGCCGCTCAGGCCTGGCGCCGTTGAAACCGTAAATGGACTGATCCGGATCCCCCACGGCAAACAGTCGCATGCCGGTCTGAAAACAAAGCCCTTTCACCATGCGATGGAGCGCCACACCCAGGTCTTGATACTCGTCGACCACAAGAATCGGAAATTTCGCCAACAAGGACCGACGCAGCCAAACATGCGCTCTCAGGGCGCGGTAAGCCAGCAAAGGCATGTCATCGAAATCGATCAGGCCGCGACGCCGCAATTCGGCTTCATAGGCTTCAGCCAGCGCAGCCAACTCCGGATCCTTGGTCTGCCAATCTACGCCGTCTCGGATCAGGTACGAGCGTCGATAACTTCCCACCTCCGAGGCCAAATCCTGCGTGTCGCCGGCATAGTCCGTATCGCTCACCGCGACAGCCAAAGCCTCGGTTCTTTCGTTGCCCAAGGCGATTCCGAAGCCTGCCGGCAGACCCATCTTTGCCACCTGGGCATACGGCAGGATGATCTGCGTGAGCGAAAACGAATGGACGGTACCGATGAAGACCCGCTTGCCGGGCAGCACGCCCAGGTCCGCCAAACGGCTTTCAAGCTCCCGCGCGCACTCGTTGTTGTAGGTAATGCAGGCGATCCCTCGCGGCTCCGCCACATCCTCGGCCAGCATCCTGGCCATCTTGGTCACCAGGGTCTTGGTCTTGCCGCTCCCCGGACCGGCCAGCACCACGCAATTGCCGGTCGACTCATAGGCTGCCCATTGCCCAGTGTTGTCGCGTAGCGCTTCGGCTGCGCGCAGATAGGCCTTGCGGTCAGACACGCGACACCACGAATTCGATGGCGTCCGAAATATATCTCGGAGGTATCACGCCTTGTGCCCGCGCGACCAGGCGCTGTGCAAAGCGTCCCTTGCTGCATGCATCAATCAGCTTGAGATAATTCTCTGGATCCAATTTTTTTGGATCTTTCTCCCAATCATCAATCCAGCCATTTCTCTCCTCTGACCAGTCCTTCTCGCGCAACGTCTCAATGATCAAACTTGTGAAGTCATCATCGGTAAACAAATCGACTTCCAAAGTGTGATGGTTGGAAAAGATCCCATATTTTTCGCACGCACTGGCTAATTCGTCACCACTCATGACCTTGATGGCGTCTATCAACGCCTTCCTGCCCTTGGTTTCCTGCGCGGTAAGAATCGCCTCCACCAACTGCCACGAGCGATTGAATCCAAGAGGTTCCTTACCCTCACTACCAGGATCCCAATCCGTCACCACCGAAAAAGGGATACCGAGCATCGCCAGGAACTTTGCATAGGGCTTGAAATTCGTCCCGGCCACGGAACAAATCGTGATTCCCAAATGATCGAGATCATGACCCAGCGACGCGGCAAAAACCGGAAACAGGAATTTCTCGGCATCGCCTTCCACCAAGATGATTCCACGCGCAAACAGCATTTCGGCGCGCGTGACATCAAGGTAGCGCTGCAGGTCATCGATCTCACTGGGCGACAGCTTGATCTGGGCGGAGGATGCCGCCACGGTACGGCCCTCACGCGATTGCCGCAGCAGTACCAGGGAGCGCAACGGCGCCACGCTGGCGACATGCGGCGAGTGGGTCGTCAACCAGAGCGACAGCGCCTGATCCCCGCCAGCGAGATCCTGGAAAAGATGGCGGTAGACCGAGCGTTGCAAGTGGGGATGCAAATGCGACTCTGGCTCCTCAATGGCCAGCATGGAGTGGTCGCGTCGCTGTTCCTTCATCAGCTGACGCAGTTCCAGCGTTTTCAACGTCAAATACAGTACGTTGGCCGAGCCCAGGCTGGCCTCCGAGACCGAGCGGCGGCCCTCGTCGATCAGCATCTTCAGCGTCCGATAGAGTCGGGTCACCTGCGTGGCCCCGAAACCCAGACTGGGACTGAGATCCTGTTGCGGTCCGCTCATGTCCCGGTACAGATTGCGAATCGCGGTTTCCAGTTGCTTAACCGCCACGAAGTCCGTCAACCGCGTGGTGGCGGTTTGGATCGCGTCGCTGACCTTCGCCATGTCGGCATCCGACACCTTCGTCAACGCCCTTTCCAGCAAGGGACGCAGCGGGGAACGCCGCCAGATGGCCAGATCGCTCTCCGCGTCGCGCAGTGCGGGCAGCACATCCATGGCAAGGCGTCGCCGCAATTGATGACCAAACTCGTTGGTTCCAGACTCCCCGCCGTAGCAGATGAATTCGTAGTCCGCATCGGTCTCGGGATCTCGCTTGAGATCCGGGAGAGGACGGAATTCATAGCTGAGCCGCACCGTTTTTTCATCATCGTCCAAACGGTACTCGCCCAGTATCGCCAACTGGTTGGGACTCGTCTCGAAATCGGTCAGTTCAACGAACACCTTGATCGATGCGTTGCCCAGCGGGCGGGCCAGAGCATCGCAGAAATCCTCCCGACTCAACTGGCGGGCACTGTCCGGTAGAGAAGGATCGAACAGCAAGCGCAGTGCGTAAAGCAGGTTGCTCTTGCCAACGCCATTTTCCCCTACGATGACGCTGTTTCCATCCAGGGCGATATCCAGGCATTCTAAGTTACGGAAATTCTGAATGAAAAGGCGCGTCAGTTTCATAGACATCCTGTTTGCGGGTATGGGCAGTGCGATCCACCGCTACTGCGGCTTCAGCCGGACATCAACCCAAAGAAACATCATGATACAAGCAATGGAAGAGATTGAGTTCCGCAATGACCACATGAATTCTTCAGCGCTAAGCCTGGCACCCTTAGAGTGGCTAACACCACTTCGTCGCAGGCCCCCGCAGAGCAGTTATGCTCGCTGCCCTCATGGCAAGACGACCCGCTAGCAAAGAACTGTGGCGACAGCTACAACCCCTGATCCCAGCCTTCGTGCCTTCTGCCAAAGGCGGTGCGCGCAAGCTCGCAGTCAGCGATGAGGCCGCCCTCAACGGCATCTTGTTCGTGCTGCAAACAGGCATTCCATGGGAAGACCTTCCCCAATCCCTGGGCTACGGCAGCGGCATGACTTGCTGGCGGCGCCTGCGCGACTGGAACGCCGCCGGTGTCTGGGAGCAGTTGCACCAAGCCATGCTGACTCGCTTGCGTGAACATGACCAAATAGATTGGAGCCGGGCCAGCATTGATGGCTCCTCGGTACCAAGCCCCCGGGGGGCCAGGAAACGGGCCCAAACCCCACGGACAGAGGCAAGCTCGGATCCAAGCGGCACATCGTTGTAGATGCCAGAGGCATCCCGCTGGTGATCTTGGTCAGCGGTGCGAATCGGCACGACTCCAAGATGTTCGAGAGGCGTGCGGACGTGAATCCTGCGGTTGCAGGCTTGAGAGGACGCCCCCGCAAAAGACTATCGAAGTTGCAAACCGACAGGGCTATGACTACAAACGTTGCCGTGCGCATTTGAGACAACGGGCATCGCCAGCCGCACTGCCAGGCGAGGCGAGGCGTGGAGAGTAGCGAGCTACTGGGCAAGCATCGCTGGGTGGTGGAGCGGGCCCATGGACGGTTTGCAGGCTTTGACAAGTTACGAATCCGCTTTGGCTGGATATCCATGAAGCGCTGCTGAAACTGGCAGCGCGATCATCTGTGAACGCTTCGTGGATCGGTGGTATTAGCGACTCTTAAGGTGAGTGAGATTTACCTGAAATGTGCTCCAGGCTCTATCCCATTGCTCGGCAACTGTCTCAGAACTGTACGCAATTCTATCAACCATAGATTTCAGACTTTCTATGTGGCAATCAGGGTAAAAATACAAAATGCATATCCTGTCATCATTGAACCAGGCAATTTTATGGAAGTTTATAAGACTTAAAAATGCATCATGCTCGGCAACAGCATTCAACTTGGCGTAAACACTAGCGTTCACAGCTATCTCTACTCCTGCACGTCGCTTAGTTCTACGCTGTTCATCTTCAAGCCTGAGATTTACTCTATTTTTTCATGATTTAAGCGCCCTTTCCCAGTATAGAGATAGCCTCTACAATAGCAAGGAATTCTTTAGCATCCAATTCAAGCTAGCCATTCTTAAAATTTCGCAGCCTACCAATCAAATTCATGATGGAAGTTGTTTCCGCCTTCCGTGCGCTACCATTCTTTTATATCAGTCCTATGGCCAATTCCACAGCTTTGATCATTTTTTCTCCAAAGTTAAACAGAATCACACAAGCAAAAATCCCATCACCAAGCAAATGCTCGATGATGGGATTCGTTTGAAGCCAAAAGGCCTAGCGTTCAGTTCCAGTAGGATGTTGGATCATTGGTAGACAGATCACGTTATCGCCTTTCGGCTTGGCAGATGCAGGTTTAAATGCTTGCTTCGCATTTTGCTCAGCACGAGATTTTTGGATCTCTTCTCGCACCAGGCGAAAGAAATCGCGCAAAACTCTCACTGACCAGGTCACGCACATGGACAACTTGCGGCGCCGATCTGCGTACTTATGGCCGGCTTCATAAGCTCTTTCCCGGATCTGCTCTGCTCGACGCAGAGTTTCCCAGGCCTTGGTGTAGACACCCAGGTACTGCATCTTCAGATCGGGATGCTCTTCGAGCAACCCAATCAAAATATCAGCGACCAGGGGATCTTGAACCCGTGAAACCACATCTGCCAGATGCTTGGCATCCCACTGGGAGGCGCGGACAAAGGCGGATGCGGCTTGTTGGGGTTTGCGCGTGGAGGAGGACATGTCGTTGCTTTCAATTGAAGGACAACGACCCCCAGCTGGGACTCGTTGATCCCGGTGGGAAGATGAAGAGGTGTGCCCTGCCTGCAGCTGCAGGCGCGCGTCTCACAAGGGCTCAGACGCTTCGTGGTGCTCTAAGAGCGGTCACATAAGCATTCTAGCGGCGCTGAGGCTTCTTCGCTAGCTTGTAGTGGGGGATCAATCTAACACGTATTAACCACAATACACATTAATATCCACAGTACATCTGAAATGTTGTTATCATTAAGGCTTGTTTAATTTTGAAGGTGATCAACCGTGAGCAATTCATACAAAGAACTTCTCGCCCAGCGCGAGGCACTAGAAGCCCAAATTGAAGCCGCTCGCAAACAGGAAGTCAGCGATGTGATTGCGAAAATTCGGAGCCTTGCGTCTGACTACGGCCTCACTGCAGAAGATATTTTCACTGGAAAGCGCACATACAAGGTAACAACTGGCGAGCCAAAATTTCGTGATCCCGCCACTGGTAAGACTTGGACCGGACGAGGCAAGCCGCCAGATTGGATCAAGGACAAGGATCGCACACAGTTTGCTATCGCATAAAGAAAGGCTACTTCGGTAGCTTTTTTTAAAAGTTCTAAAGGTTTAGACAAAGGCTGCAGCAACTTTAATTCATCATCTTTCCTCTGAAATGTTGTTCACTGCCTGACGGATGCGTTGAGCCGCAGCCTTTGCGGAATCGCCAACAGCTGACCAGTCGTGATGCCACCATTCAATCATCGCTGCTGCCGCTTCTACAGGTGTGGCAGCGCAAACCCGGCGCACCTCACTGGCGACGTTTATCCACCACTCGTCACCCTCTGCATCACTTGCAGAGGCGTCGATAGCCGCTCGGTACACCCGCTTGGCCTCGTCCAGGATCAGTTCAGCCACCACTCTGTTTTCCTTCAAAAAATAATCGCTCTACCGCTAGCAGACCAGCATGGTGAACCTCCAGCCGAGACCGCAATGAGGCCCCGGCACAAGCTCTACCAAACCTCTCTCGTGCAGTCGAACACAGCGTTCTCATGCAAACTAAATGAGGCTTGTGCTGAGCCAGACCTTCTCAAACTGCCCTTCTGAATGCAACCCAGAGTGATGCAAAGGATCACGATGATCCCGCGTCCTAGATTCACCCGTGATGTCTCTTGAATATTACCTCAAGTTTTTCAGAGACAATTGAGTACGTCCTATTAGCAGTGCAAACCTCCTTAATAAGGAGTTCTGAAATCTCAGTAAGAGCTTGCATATTTTCATTAAGCAATCTGGCGGACAATTCCCCAGCTTCATTCACCAGTTCACGCCGATGATCTATCTCAGAATCCCTTGAAATCTTGCCTGCAAATCTAATACCACGAAGTATAAAAGACAACTCATTTAACTTCCCTTGATCATCGGCGGCGTGTGTCGCCCAAATCTTTTCTGAATCCCTCTTATCAACCAACATTTGAGCAGATACGCCCGCTATCAATACCGCCATACGCTTCAAAAGATAGTCATTGACATCTTCGATGGAAACAAGTGATGGCTCTGGATCAATGTGAGCACTTCCAACCCCGTTGAAATCGTAGATTTTCTTCTTTTTGTCAACCAAATTCCCATGGACGGTCAAAACAATCTCGCCAACTTTGAAACCCGCAGCTTTAGCAACTATCCAGTGCCCGGCTTCATGGTAGGCCAAATGACGCCTACAAACATCCATACTCCGTTGCCCGCTATCAACTGTGTTCATCAGAATCTATCTTTCAACTGCATTGTTGCACGCGAAAAATGGCTGCACCATTACTCCAGAAATGGAGAGCTTCATATTCTACTTTAAGATCAAACTTTTGAGCCACCCTGGCGCGTGACGCCGGGTGTCCATAGTGCATTCTTGACGGCAATCCCTCGGTTTGTCCGAGCTAACGCTTTGCCGGCCGCCTAGCAGACAGCGCCGAGGGCTCCAGGTTTCGCGTAGCGTATAGGCAGTGCGCGTGCCTGCCTCTTGGCAACGCGAGCACCAGCGCCACATCGGAGAAAATGGCGGAATGGATAAAAACCGGAGCTATACCAATGGCAAACGCTTTTGTCTGCGCACGCATCTCGACCCACTGCCTCTCCCTGCAGTTCTCCGCAGCTGCAGGAGTTGCAGCTGTCATCGCCGCGGCTGCGTTAATTTCCCTCACCCTGGTCTAGCCATCTTTACTGCTGGAAGTCGCCGCCCTCAAGGTGGTGGTGAAGAACGCGTCCACGCTGGCCGATCCCCGCAGCCAGCTGGACCTCGCCTCACGCCGCCAGCGCAGCCTCCTCATCGACCACTTCGGGTGGTACCTCTATCAGCATCGAGCGCTGAGCAGTTGGAAGCGCTGTCTTGGCAGCCTCGATGACCTCCTCTTCGGTCGTGCGCTTGTTCTCCTGCAGAGCGAGAACTCCTTCGTCGATGGTTCCGGGAATCACTGGCACCAGAACCAGGACATCCCTCTTCTGCCCCAGGCGGTACGCCCGATCTTCCGCTTGACGCATCAACGCTGGTGTCCAAGGCATAGAGGCAAAGGCCACGATGTTCGCGGCCGTCAGCGTGATGCCCACGCCGGCCGCCATGGTGGTGCCAATGAACAACTTGATCCCCGCATCGGTCTGGAAGGCATCCACAGCAGCCTGACGACGCTTCGCGCTGTCTGCGCCCACCAGGCTGACGCTGCGCATCCCCATCGCTTCCAGGGCCTGTTTCAGAGCTTCCACGGTGCTCATGTACTCGCAGAAGATGATGAGCTTGTCGTCCTCACCTAGCGCCTCTGCGGTTTCGATCAGGAACGGGATCTTGAGCGTCTCCAGCGCCTTGCGCAGCCGCACGATCTTGGGCATCGCCTGCAGGCTCATGTCCCCATAGATCTCTTTGTAGGTATCCAAGCCCTCGGCCGGCGACAGGTAGCGCATCTGCCGCTCCTTGCTGCCCAAGTCTTTAAGTACTGACTTGCTGCGGCGGATCATCCAGCCCTTGATGGCCTCGGCCAGGGCCGCACGCTTCTCAGGCGCACCGGCGAAGCGCTTTCGGAAGTCCGCCAACGTCAAGTGTCCCAGTTCGTGGCCAGTAATGCGCAGCAGCGTGTGCATCTCGACTTCCCGATTTAGAAGCGGCGTACCCGTAACCACATAGCAGCGCTCGATGCGAGCGCCGAGCAGGAAGACGTTGCGCGTGCGCCCGCTTTGGTACTCCTTGAGGTAGTGGGCCTCGTCAACAGCCATCACAGCGAAATCCAGCCCTGCTTCGCGCACCAGGCCGCCCATGCGCTCATAGTTGCCGATCACCCAGTCGCAGCCCTGCAGCGTGGCCAACCGATCCTCGCCCACCATGCCGATGCGAGCGTCCGGGTAGATCATGCGAATCTCGCGCTCCCAGTTCAATCGCAGCGATGCAGGGCACACGATCAGCACCCGGCCGTTGCCGGCGGCCATGCGCGAGGCAACCACGGTCTGGCGGCTCTTGCCCAGGCCCATGTCGTCGCACATGCACGCGCCCGACTGGCGCAACATGTGGACCACTCCCTCGGCCTGATAGTCGCGCAGCGTGCCGCACGCGACCATGCTGGCCAGGGCCACAGCGTCATAGGGCAGATCCGCCACATGGCCGCGCTCCGTCGAAAGAAAGCCACTCCCCTCCTCCTCCCCTGAACCAGGTCCACCACCAGAGGGTGGTGGCGCAGACGGCACGCTGATGGGAGAGCCTTGATTGCCAGTGCTTGCCAGCTCCTCTATGACAACAGGCTGCTCGTGCACAAACACGAACTCAGGCGCCACCCCAGCAATCGATTTCAGGCGCTCTTGGATCTCCTGCGGTGTGGCCCTGACCTGCCAGGCAGAGGCATGCTTGTGAAAGTAGCCACCCAGAGCGCGCATGGCACGCACACACAGCGGGTCGTATGTGAAGCTGACGGCGTACCGGCCTCGGCTGAGATCACCCTTCGCAAGCGGGAACACCTGCACGTCGAGCAGCTGCGTGAAGTAGTCCTGCTGAGGCGCTGCCGCGGCGGCCCGGAGCGTAACATCAATGCGCTCCAGGTCCACGAACTGACCGGCGAAGGCGTGCTGCAGGATCTGCTCGACGCGCGAGGGATCATTGACATCCAGCATCCACATGCGGCGTGATGCACACCACCAGGCATCGTAGGCTGCCAAGGGCCGTTTCAGGCCTGGCACGTGCGTGAGCTGCAAGCCAAACCTGCGCCCGTCGAAGGCAGCCTGCAACAGCAGGTCCGGGGGCGTGATGGTGACTGGGCCGATATGCACAGGTCTGCTCGGACGATCAATCATTAGGCCACCCACTCCACCTGGTCAATAGGGGTACGCTTTTCAATGGGGTACAGCCCCCGCCCCTGCAATTCATCTATTCGCATAAGCCTAATTTCAGCCTATTCATAACCCCAGTTTTTGGCTATTTTTATTGCCTGAGGATGTACTGAATAAGGAAGAAGCGCTATCGCGGAATCAAACGCTTCGCATGCCATCAATATAAATTGATCGAACGATGCGCCATATTCAATAATATTTCTCTCAAATATGGCATTGCAATAATCATCCCAATTTGATTCAACCAAACGACCATCTTGAACCAACGGTCTTCCATTGAAGTCGCTGCAGCAATTTAAATTCACCACCCACTCCTGTGACAGCTTATATATTGGCTGGCGGTCGCAAACGCGTCACTAGGAATTATTTATTATTGCGCAGGAAAATAGCTTGATTCGTGACGGCGGCGCCACATCAAAACGATGGCCTCAACACGGCTGTCAAAATCGCCAACATGAACCGAATCCGACTCGGAAACTTCATCGTATGTTACGGTGATTCGAGTATTCCAAGCGCCATCGAGCTCAAGTATCGCGCTGCCGACGCATGGATCTTTTCCACCTCTAGTCTGGTGCATCAGCAGAAAAGCAGAAGCGTCTTCTTCACGCTGACCCGCACTCTTGACGACTACGACATAGAAACGGCCATCGTCCAGGACGCATATCTCATCGCAGCTTGCCGGTTGACTCGTACTTTTCAAGGCTTTCTCCTTCAGTTGCTCCACACTCTTTAAAAGACCGCTCAAGCGGTGGGTGCCATTTCTTGCTCACCTTCGGGCTCTGGTGCTTGCCGTCGAGCCGTCTCGAATTCGATGTTCTTCACACGGGACAGTTGAAGAGCGATGTCTTCAGCGACGACCTTGATGACCTGCACCTCAGCGCCAGTTGCCCCATCCTTGGCCATGAAGTCCCGCTCTTCGCCGAAGACCAAGACGCGACTTCCCTTGCGCAGTAGGCGCGCTGCATCCCGCGCTTTCTGTCCATATATTTCCACTTCCCGCCAGAAGCCCCCAACTTGCTCGACGTCCCCCGTGGTTTTGTTGCGTGCATAGCGGCCAAACATGATGCGCATGCTCGCAACTTCAAAATCGCCATTGGCTCCGGTAATGACGCGCAGGTCGGGCGACTGGGCCAGGTTTCCCTTACCGATAAAAATATTCTGCATGTGTAGCTCCAATAGTGCGTTTTAGAGAATTGCCCGGCTGCACCACTGCCAGGCAAATCGATTAAGAAGAAAAACTGGAACGCGGGTAAAGATGGGGCTCAGAGACCTCCAAAGCCCTGCGCGCAATCTTGATCTTTGCGCGCAGTTGAAGGTGCTCTTCGTTGAGTAGCTGGGCCTCCCGGGATGCGCGAATACACCAAACGCGAAGATCACCAGGCAGATTTGCAGCAATCTCTTCGATTTCTTCCCAGTTCAGATGCCGGTTTGCGCCAAGCCGCTGACGCCAGCGCAGAAACACGGAACCGCGCGAACTTCGCTGGTGCACCACTAGATATGCGCCCACGCCCTTGACGGTTTTGGACTGCTCCGAGAGGAGCCGCATTTTGTCAGCCACCGCATCAAGACTGGCAACACCTTGGCGCAGGGCGGCGAGCCCGCCCCTACCCGTAAGGGCCTTTACGTCAACGTGATTTTGACAGTCTTGATTCACTGCGGTATGCCTTGCCCAAACCACATGATTGACGATACGTTCATCGCCGGCATGCTGGGATCGCCCTTTCAACACCTGCCCTTTCACACCATCCCCTTTCATACCAATACCCCCGATATTCAAATCACACAGTTTCTGTGCTGCTCGTTGGCTCTGCTGGAGCCTCAATAGGAGACTCAGTCTCGTCATGACGCTGAGCCTGTTCATTGGCCTCCAGCTGCGCGCCGACCTGCTGCAAGACTGCACGCTCAGCATCTGAGAGCGAATAGCGACGACGCGAATGCGATGGTGCAAGTTCGACCTTGTAAATCACTGCCGGCACAGGCCCGAAAACTTGCATAGCAAACTCAATGCGCTTACGTGCTTGCTCGTCAGCACCGACCCAGTCTGCGCGGTTGAGATCAGCCATCTCACTGCGAGACAACCACCGTGAAAAGCGTGCAGTGTCATAGAACACTTTCAGGATTGCCCGGGAGGCAATGCTCAGGGACTCTCGCATTTGCGAATCACTTTGCAGGCTCTTGCGGTTCAACGTCTTTTGCAAGCGGACGAAGTAGTCGTATTGAACGATGAGCGTCGAGATGTCGTAGCCATAAGGACTCTTGAAGCCGAGATTCACATTCACGGGATTCGATGAGGCGGCAACCGTGTAGATAAGACCCAACTTGCGCTGCTGATCCATGCGCTCTTCGCAGTGCTGGATTGCCCCGCGCAGGTGTTCTTGCACCTCCTGCAGACCTCGCTCGTACCGCACCAGCGCCCAGTCGGCATAAGGATTGTTGTTGGCCGTCAGAAGCCACAAATTTCGGAGAGAGGCAGCAATTCGCCGGCCACCGATGATGGGAGCCACTTTCGAGCCAGGCTCACGAGCACGGCCATAAAACATCCGCAGCGCTTCAATGGTATGGATCGTCATCTGGTCAACACCATCATCGATCAGCATTCCCAGATCATCTATGGCTTGCGCATCTGAGATAGGCACCAGCGGATCAGCCCCCCTGCGCTCGCGGTGCTCGGCTTTCATTTGAGACAAGCGTTCACGGCGGTCGAGGAGTTCGACATACCGATCGAAGCGAGGATCACTCTCAGAAGCGCCGGATTCGATGTAGTCCGCTAACGCCAATTCTTCACCACGAATGGAATACCCATCGGAGAAAGGCGATCCCGCTTCCTTCTCGAAATTCATCCTTGCGGGACCCAAAATGCTCTGTAGGTCTATGGCATCAATGCCACTACCGCGCCTTGTCTCTTGTTTACCTTGGTTTGTCGCCATCTTCTTCTCCCAGTCAGTGTTGATCTAAAAAATTGACCCCTCGGTCAGGGTAGCAAGTCCACATAAGCCATTAGTCCCTTGACGATCAGGAACTCCACAAGCAGTAGCGCAGCCAAACATAAGCACCAAAAAACCAATTCCACATACATCTTTGGCCTACGCTGCCTCGTCTGCTTTCCAAGCATCGAGAAAATCGAATTCCTTCTTACTAAAAGCGGGCAGTCTTTCAGGCAGGCTCTCTCGAAGCAAATCCAGAACCGCTTCGCGATTGACGGTTACAAGCGTTTTGGTGTTTTTATGAGTTCGCACCGAGATATACCCCGCCCCAGCAAGGCGCTCAATCGAGCGTTTAGCAGTCGCAATTGAAATAGTTCCACATAATTGTTGTTCCGCCATCTTGCCGGCAGTCATAGCATATTCTTTGATATCTGCCTCTTCTTTCAAAAGAACCCAAAGAACAGAAGCGTCTACATAGTTATGCAAGCGCTGCACCAATTGAAGGAACAAAGTATTTGCTTTCATAAGCATTCCAATTCTCGATTTCTAAAGTATGAACAAACCAAAACTGCTTTTACATAGGACGGCTGCTAAGCCATTAAGGCTTCCGCGATTACGGGGCAAGCCTTGCGCGGTGGCTCGTTTCGAGCTACACGGCAAGCCTTGCGCGGTGGCTCGTTTCGAGCTACACGGCAAGCCTTGCGCGGTGGCTCGTTTCGAGCTACACGGCAAGCCTTGCGCGGTGGCTCGTTTCGAGCTACACGGACAGATCGAGGAAATACCGAGTCAGTCTTTAGATCGTTGACTTGAATTGAAATCGAGTTCATCAAATCATTCCTCGGCTGGGAAAAGATCGTTGGTCCGCAAGGCCCGAACCAAAGGACCAGCGTTCATCACCACAAACCAGGCTTGCTGATCTGACCTTTTGACACGCAAAACATTGGTCGAGACGTCAATTTGTACGAGCGAACCCGTAGAACGAATGACGTAAACCACGCCCGGCGTCAGTTTGGAAAACACCTCGTTCATCTCGATGTTCTGCACAAACCGCTGATTCGGCTCAGCTGGCAGTCCAAGCCTTTCCCCAAATTCCTCAAATTTCTCGCGTGTCATGGTTTCCAGGCGAGCTTGCGCGACTTCGGCTGCATAGACCAGCGCAACGGGTTGCCCTTGGGCCTTCTTCGTGACGATTCCATGCAGCCATCCCGCCGGGCTGCGAATCTCTTTGCCGCGTGCCATTTGTCCGTGCAACTCATCCAGCAGTTCTTGCTGGTCAGGAAAGGCCAGTCCGCAAATGACGCTCTCAACAGCTTCGCGTTGGGAGGCCGACAGATCGATTGGGAAGACAAGCTGGGCTTTGTCCTCCTGCAGGCCAACTTCTCCTTCTTCCTGAGCTAATTCAAGACCACTACTACTACTTTCTAATTCTTTAGCAATCTTGGTTGTAGTAGTAGTTATTGAAATATCGTCTTGTATATAGGTTGCAGGAAACGGCAAATCGAGCCTGCAGGATTCGGCAGAATTTTGGAGAGGTTCGTTGCAGGAAACGGCAGATTCCGAGGACCCATGGATGCAGGAAACGGCATTTTTCTGACGTGGCGCCAGAGCCCGTTCAAGGGGGTCCGGAAGACCACGTAAGTCACTGTCACCATTGCGTTTTACGGCAGATTCCAGCGGCCTTTGGGAGCCATAGATCGCCTTGCCAACCTGTCGATTTCCGACAGGTGCAGGAAAACTGTCCTCCAGGAAGTGGAGAAGCAAATCGCGAGAACGCTTCGGCACCGGCGGGCGAGTCGCTGTCACGCCTTCCAGAGTTAGGGTGAGTTGCTGCAGCCCGATTCCTAGACCAGACAAGTCCAGGCCAGCCCCAGCCACAGCGGGACGCTCAGGCAACGCGATAGGGGCGACCTGTGACTCGCTGGCCGAGGCTGGGGCGTCACCAATTCCCAAGTCCGTGCTACGCGCCGATTTCTTCAGCGGCTTGATGGCTTGGCCACGCAAGCAGAGCAGGATGGCTTCAAAGTTGAGCCGTACAAGCGAGCCGCCTGCGCCGCACTCCTGGATGAGACCGGCTTTTTTCAGGCGGTCTCTGGCGTTTCGCTGCACCTTCGTTCCGAGTGCAAGGGATTCGCTGATGTCGAGTTGAGAGGCAGAGATACAGCCGTTGTCCAGCTGGCCAGCCCTCAACTGATCGCGATGGCATTGAAGAAGGTATGAGAGGTAGAGGCCTGCAGCGATGTTGCTGGCAATGTCGGCCAAGGGCTTGTAGTAGACCCGGCAGCTTCGCATCCAGGATGCGACCGCCTCCAGGCTGGGCTTTGATGGTCCGTGTTTTGTGGCACCCAGGGCCGCGGTGAGCGCCTTGACGTTGATGCGGTAGTTCATCACGCTGGGGCGGCCGATCAGTAGTTCTTCGAGAACCCCGGCCCCCATCAACTCTGTTCGCACAGTGGCTTGCTCAGTCCTGGTCAGACCGATTGCGGTTTGCCATTGGGCGATGGACATGTGAAACCATCCACCGCGCTGGGGATGGTTGCGCAGGCTATGGCGTGTCCAATACAAAGCCATGCCAACAAAGATGGCTGCCTTGTGACCAAACCGCTCCGACAGTGCGGGGTGGAAAGGTACGAAGCCGCGATCTTCAAGATGAAGGATGATCTGTTGGGCAATAGGCCCGGAGCTTTCGACTGCACCGGAGTCATTGCCACCCGCCACGGGTGCATGCTCAGCAAGCAGTGGTTGAAGACGCACTGAGTGACTCCTGCTCAGTCCGGGCTTGCAGGCCTATCGGCTGCCGCAAGCTCAATCCCCAGATCACCTTTGGCCATGGCGGCAGCGAGGGGCTGTGCCTGCTTCTGCAGCTGCTCCATGAGCCGATCCAGATGCACGCGATACATCAGCGTGCGGCCCTTGCCGCCCTCTTCGGTCAGCAGACCCATTGCGGCCAGGGTGCGGCGGCATGTCTGCTGCTGAGCACGCGTTATGCCCGTATCTTTTTCCACATCACTTGCGGAAAGCTCCAGGACAAAGGAGGGTCCATTGTCCCTATCCAACCCCTTCTCAACTGCATACGAGAGCCAGAGAGCAGCGAGAACATTCCCGGTCAGATCAACAAATGCACGATTAATAGTAATAGGCGCCTGACCGACCAGGTCAAGAAGCATTGCGGATTGGAGATAGTTTTCGTCCGTCATACCGAATCAGTGGTTACCTAGTGCTTTGGCGCTTGAATTGGAATCATCACCATAGAAGCTTTCATATTCCTTCACGCACGTATGAAGTGAATCTATAGAGTAGTCTGGGAATTTCTGATGAAGCGCGTAAAGCCAATCTCTCAAATTTTCAGTAGGGCCGGCATTTCGCCTTATTTCGTGCCAAACAATATGAATATGGTCAACAACATCGTGTTCTTTTGGGAGCTTTGTTCTCCCAACACTGGCACCACCGAGCAAATCGCGCAACCTCCGCACCTCGTCGGAGGAGCGCTTAAATAATCTTGTGACCAGCGATCTGGTTGCACCATTGCGAACAAAATACTCACACATCTCGTCATCACGGCGCTGACGATCAATTCCATCCAAATGTCCAGCAATCTCATTCACAGCTAAAGTTATACGAATACTTCGCATACGTGATGCCAGATCAATCAGATCGCGCGTTTGACGAGTCCGGAGCGTATCAATTAGCTCCGGAGTCAGTCCTAGCAGCAACAACTGATCGAGTCCAGCCTCTGTTTCAATCACGCGAATAACTTCCGTCAGAACAATAAAATTGAACTTCTCGTTATCACGAATATCAACAGGAACACTTCGACTTGTCATTGCAGTCACCAAAAATCAGGAAAACAAAGGTTTATAAGGAATCTGTGCTTTTGCTGGATAGGCCGCAAAAAAATCAGAAACCGTTCCGAGAAACTTTATAAATGGAGTACCGATAACGGGAGAACCCAGCAGTCGAGCAAAATGCAGAGAATGCGTATATAAAACACCCGATTTGAACGCGAGACCAGCGGCAGCGCATACCTCTCGCATTTCGGCTTCGTTCGTTTTCAATGCTTGGCTCCAGCGAGTATCTTTGGTGCACAGGCTAGCAAGCTCTTGATTGAATTGACCCGTAAACACTGCTAGGACTGACCAAAGCGCAGTGCGCAGGTCTTGCTTTTCCTCATCAAGTGCTTGACCGCCAACCATCTGAACATCACTGGGAAAATCTACAATGAATCCCAGAGGCATCAGGCTCTCTACGACGATCACATCAGAAATAGGCACTACGGCATTCAGGGCGAGAATATCGTCAGAGAGTCGCTTGGCGAAGTTGGCCAGTGCATCTGCGTCCGAATCGGCTGTCTTGGCCTGGCTGTTTTTGCGTGAAGCAGCAGGCTGTTGATTGGTGGCCCCGCTCCCCACAGCACCCAGCATTCCGCCCAACGGTGCTTGTTGCCCACTAGGTTTCGATTCGGGGGCAGCAGCTCTCACGCCGGCGAGCTCATCCGCTGTGATTTTTGGATTGGCCACGACTGCAGAAATAGCGGCAGGGAGATTATCAATCTCTATGCCAATGGCTTTCGCTCCAACGGTTTGCAGATCGAGAACCAGACTTTGCAAATCGACAACTACATCTTTACGTTCAGCCGGGTCCTGGGCCACATTTGATGCTTCCAGGCTTTCGAGATCTTGACCATGCATGAGGAAAATCTCCTCCAGTGCGGCCCTAACCTCTTTTGTCCTGTCAAATTTTTCCGCAATCTCACATATTCCGCTAAGCAGTGGCTTTAGCACGTTACTAACTTCATCGGTACGAAGCCAGGTTCCAATGAATTGCATATGCTCAACTGCAAAAGCGAAGTTCTGAATCATCCGCACCCCATAATTCAGCCCTTGTTTTTTTAATGCCTTGTTAAGCTCCGTCGAGGAAAGTGCACAACCATTCTCCTCCTCGTATTTTGCCTTGTATGAAGCAACGCCTTTGGCGCGCTCCCAGAAGGAAATATCGCCGCGATTGTCGTTCTCGCTGAGATGTGCGGAAATAACAGCGGCTTCACCGGGCCATTTACGTGTGATTACGGTCAGCTTGTCAAAGCGTGTATCGCCTTCACGCTTGAGTTCTTGAGCAATGGACACGCGCGTATTGCCGCCACCATAGGGAAAATACTTTTCCGCAGGAGAACGGCGCGTGACCATGATCGTATTTGTGATACGACCTTCGGCGATCATGCTCGCCTTGATTTCTTCTCTTTTCGGGTTGGGTCGAGTTCGTGGGTTGTGCTTGTAGATCTCGATCTCGTCGGGATCAAGGGTAGATACCGCACCATCCACTTCTGCAAGTGGGTCAACACCTGCCGTCGCGTTGCGGGGGGTGGCAGTCGGTGCAGCCAGAGCCTTGCGCGCAGCTTCGAGTTGCAGGGCTTGCTTATTCGGTTTTGTGGCGGAATCGTTCATGCTCTTTGAATTCACTTCTGGCTGTGCAGTCGGCAAATCGGTTTTTTTGCTGATGCCTGTTTCTGTCGAATTGTTTCGCTGCAGATCCGCAGCGCGCTGCGCTGCATTCAGCGTTACGGGTGTACGCATATAACCTCCTGGTTAATAAGGAGGATTAAGCAGCGTAATTTACGAAGCTCTTGTGATTTGGCGCGTACATTTCCGTGACGCTAGGAATGAGTTCCCACAGCAGTTCATGCATCGTTTCGGACGCTTTAATGCTGTCGATCCAGTGCACAGGCACTTGAGCCGTTGCAGCTTTTCTGTATGCCACCGTTGATGGCACAGCCGTATTAAGCATATTGACGCGGCCACGCATCGTGATGAAATTCTCGCGGATGATCTCCGTCATCATTCGGCAATCGTTCGTCTTCTCCGAACGACTGAGCACGGCTTTCATGGGTGGCATCTTCATGCCGAAGTTGGCCACGCATTCGTGGCGCTCAATCAGCGCAGCTGTTCCGTGGAGAAATTCACGTGCGGAGACCACATCTGGCGACACAGGAACAAGTAATAGGTCCGCAGCCATCACTGCAGCGTCTTGTAGATGCCCCACAGCGCCCTGTGTGTCGATGATCACCACATCATAGGTGTGGGTGACATCGGCATGCTGCAAAGGCCTGTTGAGCCTCAACAGCATGTCCATGGGGTTACGGGTGGCCATCCAGTCCTGGAGCACGCCATCCCTGGTGTCGGACTGCACAAGGTGCAACTTGGCGTTGGGGGCGGGGCTGATGACGGGCTTGCCGAGGTAGCCAGACGGGCTCAGCTTGCAGTGAGAGATGCAGTCGGTCGTGAGCACGCCCGACCTCACGAAATCGGTGAGGCCTTTTTCGGCCTGGTGGCTGAGCTCGTAGTAGCGAGAAAGCGACGGCTGGATGTCTGCGTCAATGAGTAGAACACTGAGGCCCAGGTCGTGAAGGAGGCCGCCCAGGTTGGCAGCAAGTGTGGTTTTACCGACTCCGCCCTTAGTGGAGACCACGGTGATTGTGAGCATAGATACCTTGTTGAATGGTTGAACCAAACAACAAGGAAGACTCTATAAATGCTCGCAAAATACGCCAACTATCATCATCAAGCTGCCAAAATTCGTAACAACTTGTTAGAGAATACACATCGTATCAATCAAAGCATCGCGGCCTCCATCAACCCCATCTCGGCGCTGCTCATGAGCGCTTCGATGTCGGTCAGAATCAGCATGCGTTCGACATCGCCGCTCTTGAAGCATCCCATACCCATGATGTAGCCGGCATCCACCGAGGCACTCATCCGGGGCGCCGGCTTGATGTTGTCCGCGCCCAGCGCCAGAACGTCCGACACCGAATCGACCACCACGCCGATGACCCGTCCGCGCACGTTCAGCACGATGACGACGGTGAAATCGGTGTACTCGGCCGACTCGCAACCGAGCTTCAGGCGCAGGTCGACGATGGGCACGATCACGCCACGCAGGTTGATCACTCCCTTGATGAAATGCGGTGCGTTCGCAATGCGGGTGGGTGCCTCGTAGCTGCGGATCTCCTGTACCCGCAGGATGTCGATGCCGTATTCCTCGCCACCCAGGCGGAAGCTGAGGAACTCGTTGGGCATGGCGGCCACTGCCTTGGCAGCCCGTGTTGATGAGGCGGCTGTCGTCTGCGCCGTAACCGGTGCTACCGTTGGGCGCTCTTCAATCATGGCGGTCATCTTCGACTCCTTGGAGATTGGGGGCGGGTTCTGGCGCGGCGAGCCGCGCTCAGAACGACGTCCAGTCGTCAGTGCCGGTCTTGGCAGGTGCGATAGCGAGCCGGCTCGACTCAGAGGTCGATGCTGGGGCTGCAGCAGCCTTCGCCTTGAATGCCGGCCGGGCGATGTTCTTGGCACGGTCCGGGCCGCGACGCTCGACGGCAGCAGCGTTGGCCGCTGGGGCCGCAGCGTGGGTCGAGCCTCCAAGTCCTTCATGCGACAGCTTGAACACCGCCACGGCCTGCACCAGTTTCTGGGCCTGGCCCTTCAGGCTCTCTGCGGCGGCAGCGCTCTCTTCCACAAGCGCCGCGTTCTGCTGCGTCACCTGGTCCATCTGGCTGACGGCCTCGCCGACCTGCCCGATGCCGGAGCTCTGCTCGACGCTGGCCGAGGTAATCTCGGCCACGATGTCACTCACGCGTTGGATCGAGGCGACGATCTCGCCCATGGTCTTGCCGGCCTCGTCCACCAGCACGGTGCCTTGCTCCACCTGCTCGACGCTACGGCCGATCAGGGCCTTGATTTCCTTGGCAGCCTCAGCGCTGCGCTGCGCGAGGCTGCGCACTTCAGACGCCACGACAGCGAAGCCGCGGCCCTGCTCACCTGCGCGGGCCGCCTCAACGGCTGCGTTGAGCGCCAGGATGTTGGTCTGGAAGGCGATGCCGTCGATCACGCCGATGATGTCGCCGATCTTGCGGCTGCTGTCGCTGATGCCTTGCATCGTGGTGACGACCTTGCCGACCACCTCGCCACCTTGCGCAGCGACGTCCGAGGCGCCCTGAGCGAGTTGATTGGCCTGCTTGGCGTTGTCGGCGTTGTTGCGGGTGGTGGTGCCCAGCTCCTCCATCGTGGCGGCCGTTTGTTGCAGGGCACTGGCTTGCTCTTCGGTGCGCTGGCTCAGGTCCTGGTTGCCCTGTGCAATCTCGGAGCTGGCTGTCGCCACGCTGTCGGCACCACTGCGAATGGCGCCCACCACGCTAGACAATTGCTGCTGCATGCTGCCCATAGTGCGCAGCAGGTCACCTTCTTCACCCCTCACTCCGAGATCGATCGACTGATCAAGCTCCCCTGCCGCAATGCCCGATGCCACACGACTGACGTCGCCAAGCACGGCGCTGGTGCGACGACGCAGATAAAGGAGCCCGGCGAGCAGGCTCACGATGAGCAATGCCGTCGAGGCCATGGCAAGTTTCGACCATTGCTGCCGCGCCGCCACGGCTGCGGCCAGCTGTGCTGACGTGCGCTCATCGAGAAGAATCAGGAACTCGTCCACGGGTTTCATGATCTTGGCTTTGTACTGGTGGTACGCCAAGTCGTGCATCATCCCCAGAGCCTTGGCCTTGTCGGGTTCAGCTTGGCGCGTGAACCCACCTTTGCCGTCGTCATAGAGGCCCTTCACCATATTCATGGCGATGGTTTCAGTGCGCACCAGATCATCTGAGTTGGCCTTGGCTTCGGCCAGCTTGGCGAGTTCGTTGTCTGCAAAGCCGGCCCGCTTCATCAGATCAAGCAGCGGCACCGTTTCGCCTGCGGGACGCACGTTTTGCGCATCGGCTGCCCGGAAGTCCCAATAGATCCGCTCGTAGGCCTGAGGCCGTGGCAGCTTGCCATTGCGAATATCCAGAATCTCGATGTATTGCTTCTCCCACTTGGCGTCACCCGTGGCCACGTAGGTGCGCGCCAATCGGGTGAGGTCGTCAGAGCTTTGCCGCAACTCATCGGCCAGCAGGTAGGACTGGTATCGCCTGGCGGCGGTTTCGTCGGCAAGAGCGCTGCTGCGGTTGCTCATGATGGCTGCGCCAATGGTGGCCGCGCCAAGAACCAGCAGGAGAGCGGCACCAAAACTGTAGGCTTGTCTGATCTGGAGTCTCATTGTTGTTCCTTCCACTGTGCTCTCGCCCTCGACCAGGACGATGGAGTTGAGTTCGCCATGCAGGCTTGACCTGGCTTGGCGCAGAGCATGGGGCTTGCGACTTTTCAGCCCCCCTGCCCTGCGCTGTCCCGCGTCACCCTGAACTGGCCGGATCGGCGCAGCCACATGCTGCCATTGAATGCCAAAATTGATCCGATGGCTGCATCATAGATATCAATTTAATCAAATATGAATTAAATTTTTCTATCAATTTGAGGAAATTGCTACTTATGTGCGTGAGCACATCTCCGGTCCACAACTCGGCATGTACGGATATCAAGGAATCCGCTGTCGGTGTCTGCGCGGAAATAGCCAAGCTGCAGCGCGTGCTCGGCAAGACAACCTTGGAGAACGAAATCCTCAAGGAAGCCGTGCGGTACGCCGCAGAAAAAAGTGGATTGCGCGCTCGCCTGTGCGCGACCTGCCTGGGCGCGGTGAAGGCTGGGCCGATGGCCGCAGCCATCGCACACCCGGCGACGACGCCGGGCTGCTCGCCGAACTGCGCCAGGAAATTGCCGACTTGCCCAGCTATGGCTACCGACGTGCCTGTGCCTTGGTGAACCGCCAGCGCACGGCACGGGGCGCGCCAAGGGTGAATGCCAAACGCGTCTATCGCCTCATGGCACAAGCCGCGCTGCTGCTGCCCAAGGCGCCTCGCCGGCGCCAGTCCGCACGCACGCATGAGGGCCGTGTTGCGGTCTCGCGCAGCGACCTTCGATGGTGCTCCGATGGAAGAGCTTGAATCGTTGCTTGTGGAGCGCCTGTCGCTTGCCCCGCCCTTCCCCGCCGCTACGGCTTGGCACTCACTCCGCTGCGATCATTGGGCGCCGGTGCGCGCCCTTTGTTTTTTTTCACGACAGTAGATGCCTCGCGCATGGCCTGCACGATGGCCTCGCTCTTGTGATGAAGATGGGTTTTCAGAATGCTTGCCATTGCCGCGCTGTCGCGGCGTTGCAGGGCGTTGAGCATGCCTTCGTGCTCGGCCATGGCGCGCGCCCAGATCTCTGGTGTCATAGGCGATCCGAAACGGATGCGGCGGATACGCGCGTTCAAGACGCTGTACTGCGCCTGCAAAACAGGGTTGCGCGTCGCTTGCACGATGGCCTCGTGTATCTGGCGATTGAGCAAGTAGTAAGGCGCAATGTCGCGTTGTTCATAAGCCTGACGCATTTGCGCATGTAGCGCGCCCAGCCTTTCGAGCTCCTCTGGCGAGATGCGCTGGCATGCCTGCTCTCCGGCGAGGGCCTCCAGGGCGCCCGCCACGGAAAACAAACCTTCTACCTCTTCCAAGGACAGTTCGCGCACGCGCGCTCCCCGGTTGGGAAGCAGTTCCACTTGGCCCTCGGCGGCCAGCACTTTCAATGCCTCTCGCAGCGGCGTACGCGATACACCGAAACGTTCGCACAACGCTGCCTCGGGCACTTTATGGCCTGGAGGCACTTCCCCGCGCACGAACACTTCGCGAAGGTCTTCAAGCAAGGTGGTGTGGACAAATTCTTTGGACATAAGGCAATTATGAATTCATTTTTGCAAGAAAAAACACTTTCAGGCCAGATCTTGGGATGAATTTGCACTTGATGAATGCAAAAAGCTTGACGCACCTGCACAACACCACTACACTGAATTGCATTCATTGTTGTGATGAATGACGTGTTTTTAGTAATATTAACCCCCAAAGGAGATGGAAATGAATGCATTTCAGCAAGGTGTACGTGAAATTGATGGTTCCACGCACGACCAGCAACGCTACGTGAACGCTCTTGGCCCGCGCGGTGTCATCGGTGTGATGACGCCTGGACCGAACGTGAATGTGGAGAACGAAATGATGGACATGCGTCCGCGCGGCGTGATCAACGCCATCGACCGTTACTACGTGCCCAATCAGAAGATCCAGCAGGATGAGGACTGGTCCATCATCATGCGCAACGTGGCAGCTAATCTTGACGATTCGGTGCGTCGCTTGAATGAGGCGCTGATCGATCACTTGGTGCTGGGCATGTCCTCACAGAGCTACATGGGTGGCGAAAAGGGCAGCTTTGCGCTGCTGGAGCATCTGCAAAAGACCTCCGGTGTGGACGTGACGATGGGTGCGCAGTCAGCTGAGCAGGCCTTCAAGCTGTGCGGAGCTAAACGCATCGCGTTGCTCACGCCCTATTACCCCGTCATCGAGACCAATGCTGTCAGCTATTTCACGTCGCGTGGTTTCGAGGTTGTGCACGTGGAAGGACTCAAGTGCAAGAGCATCATTCATGTGGCATCGCAGACCTACGAGCAATTGGCTGAGGCCACTGTGCGTTGCGAGGCCGCGAAGCCTGACGCCATCTTGCAGCTGGGCACGAACCTCGCTTATGCGCGCGTGGCCAACGACGCCGAGAAGTGGCTGAAAAAGCCGGTGTTTGCATCGGGCCCTGTCATTTACTGGTCCGCGCTGCGCAAGATGGGGATCAAGGATCAGTTCCCTGGATTCGGCAGCTTGACCGAGTTTCACTAAGTCCAAAGCGGCGCGGAGACAACACATGCGACTCAAACACCACAACTTCATCCCGCGCCGCGCCCTGGTGGCTGCGGCCATCCTGGCCACACTGGCTTCTTCGGCGACATCGCAAGAGAGATACCCTGCCAAACCGGTCACCCTGGTCGTCGGCTTTGCGCCCGGAGGGGGGACAGACCTCATTGCTCGAGTCATTGCGCCCCGGCTCTCAGAGTCGCTCAAGCAACCCGTGGTGGTGGAAAACCGGGCAGGGGCCAGTGGCACGATTGGCGCAGGTGCGGTCGCCAAGGCAAGGCCCGACGGCTACACATTGTTGCTGGGCCACGTTAGTTCCAACGCCATGGTTCCCGCCATCAGACCGCAGATGCCGTACGTTGCCAGCAAAGACTTCACTGCGATCTCGCTCATCGGTAGCGTTCCACAAGTGGTGGTCGTGCCAGCATCTTCACCCGCCAAGACGTTTGCCGATTTTGTTGAGATGGTCAAAGCCAGGAAGGGAGCGGTCAACTATGCATCATCCGGCCAGGGCACACAGCAGCACTTCGCTGCCGAGTTGTTCCAGCTGGCCACGGGCACCAGCATGACGCACGTGCCATACAAAGGCAGCGGCTCGGCCCTCACCGACCTGCTTTCAGGTCAAGTGGACGTGAATTTCGACACCGTGCCCACAGTGCTTCAATACATCAGGGGGGGCCAGCTGCGTGCGCTGGCGGTGACCACCCGCAGTCGTGTGGCCACGCTGCCCAACGTGCCCACTGTCGCAGAGTCGGGCGTACCCGGTTACGAGATCGGCGCCTGGTACATGCTGATGGCCCCTGCAGATTTGCCGAAAAGTGTGCGTGACATTTTGGCTAGCAACATGAGCAAGGTGCTGGCGACACCCGATGTGCGAGAGAAGCTTGCTGCGCTGGGAACCGAGATCTTAGGCAGCACACCGGAAGAGGCCCAAGCCTATCTCGGCACTGAAATCAGCAAATGGGCGCGCGTGGCGGCCGAGAAAAAGATCAACGCAGAGTAGATTGCGGCAGTGACGAAGACACCCCGCGTTGGCGCGACAATGCGCACCGCATCTGCCTGGGCTGTTGTATTGGCCCTCGGTTTCAGAACGCGTTGCGCAGGCCCAGCATCAGGCCGGTCTGCGATGCGCCCGCCAGCGGGCTGCCGCCGGCTGCGGCCGAGCTGACCGAGATGGCCAGGCGCTGTCCGTTGTCAATGCGCGCGGCCTGGGCATAGACCGCCGTGCGCTTGGAGAACCTGTAGGTGGCGCGCAGGGCCAGCAGGGTGGAGCGGTCGCCGCCCTGGGCGTAGCGCAGTTGCTGCAGCTGGCCATCGACCACGACGGCGGCGCTGGGGGACCAGGACAGGCCGCCCCATGCCAGGGTGCTGCGCGGCGTGGCGCCGTTGCTGGCCGATGCCGCCTGGGCCGCGTCGTTGTCGCGGCGCATGAGGCCGGCGCCCAGCTTGATGGTGGGTGACAGCGCGGCATAGCCGTTGAGCATGATGCGGCGGTCCTTCCGGTCCGAGCGCGTGAGCCCTGCAAATGCGCCGGCGCCGCCGCGCATCTCGTCCACGGCCAGTGCAAAGCCCCAGGGCGCGGTGTCGTACTTCAGCATGGCGGACCACTGGCGGCAGGCCTGCCTGTCCGTGGCCGATTCGCCGGCGCAGTTGGTGCCGGCCGGGCTGGGGCCGGCGTTGACGGCATCGCGTCCCAGGCTGTAGGCCGCACCCAGGCTCCAGGCGCCAAAGCGCCCCCGGTAGGCCAGGGAGTTGTCGGTGCGCGTGTTGGGGATGTAGCTGTCCAGGCTGCTCAGGCCGAAGGCGTTGGGGCCGAGCAGGTCGGCATCGAACAATGCCCAGTACAGCATGGTGTAGTTGCGCCCCAGCGAGACACTGCCCCAGCCTCCGGACAGCCCCACCCAGGCCTGGCGCCCGAAGCCCCGCCCGCCCTGGTTGAAGGTGCCGGCATCCGGGCCAAAGCCTGACTCCAGCGCAAAGACGGCGCTCAGGCCGCCGCCCAGATCCTCGCTGCCGCGCAGCCCCCAGCGCGACGGTGCCGTTCCCGTGAGGCCGGGCATGCGCGTCAGCGATCCGCCGCCTTGCACATTCGTCAGGTGCTCGATGCCGGTGTCCAGATGGCCGTACAGCGTCACCGATGAGGCGGTCTGGGCCTGGGCGCCGCCTGCTGCTGCCAGCATGGCGAGCGGGGCGAGGCGGCCCAGACAAGCCCGCAGTGGGCGCCTGGCTGGGGGTTGGGGAATGCTTTTGAGAGTGCGGTTCATGCTTGTGTCTCCTGTCGTTGTCGTTGCGGAATCGGCACGCCGCAACGCTGCGCCTTGGGAAAGGCGAGAGTGGCGGGCACGGGGAAATGGGAGAAAGCGGCTGGGCGCCCTGCGCTTCAGGCGCCCGGGAGGTCCCGGTACATGACGAAGCGCGCCACGCGGCGCGTGATCAGCCAATGGCCTTCAGGACTGCGGCCGAAGGTGTCATCGAACTCGCCTACGAGCTGGCGCGGTTGCGCCGGGCGGCCGTGCGGCGTGATGGCATCGGCCTCGTCGCAGGACCACAGCAGCACATGGCTGCGCGCGCTGGCGCGGTCCGGGCCTTGCAGTTCCACCAGCGTGTTGGTGACCAGATGCCGGGTCATGCGGCCCGCAGGACGCCGGGAGTACGCAGCGGCGATGGCCGTGCGCCCGCCCAGTACCTCGCCGCCGGGCCGTTGCAGCTGGCCGTCTGCCGCAAACAGCTGCGCCAGGGCCTGGGCATCACCGGCATCCGCAAAGGCAGCAGCGCGCAGCACCAGGTCCAGGCAGGCCTGGCGGGCCAGCAGCCGGTCGATTTCATGGTTCATGTTTCTTGTCTCCCCGGAATTCGCAGCCTGCGATGGGCTGTCTTGATCCAGGCCCCAAGCATTCCATGCCGGCACCGATCCGGCCAATGCCGGAGCAACGGCCATCAATGCGTTTTTCTTATGGGACAATCAAAACACGTTCTTCCAACGTACCGCGAAGCGCCTTTCAATGAACCATTCTCTTGCCCCCTGGGCCAGCAGCAATCCCTCGCGTTTTCCCGAGTTGGCAGGCCATTTGCGGGCCATGCGCGCCATGCTGGGCGTGGTGCGCCACGGCAGCACCACGCGGGCCGCCCAGGCTATGCATCTTTCTCAGCCGGCCGTGGCGCGCTCGGTGCTGCAACTGGAAGAGGCCTGTGGCCTGCCGCTGTTCATGCGGGGGGCGCGCGGCATGATGCCGACCCCGCTGGGCAGCCAGTTGGCCGCCCGCATCGAAGCCATGCTCCAGCACCTGGGCAGCGGCGCGGCCGACGCCCAGGCCGCCGCCACGCTGGCGGCCAGGCGCCCTCCCCTGCCCGAGCGTTTTGCCGAGACCGTGCCTGCGGGCCAGCTGCGCGCCCTCATGGCCATTGCCGACTGCGGCAGCGAATCCCTGGCCGCGCAGTGGCTGGGCCTGACGCAGCCCGCCGTGCATGCGGCGCTGCAGGGGCTGGAAACCAGTCTGGGCATGCAGCTGTTCTACAAGCTGGCCTTCGGCACGCGGCTGACGCCGTCCGGCGAAGCGCTGCTGCGCCGTGTCAAGCTGGCCCTGGCCGAGGTGCGCGGCATGGACAGCGATATTTCCGCCTGGCGCGGCGAGATCCGAGGGCGCGTGGTGGTCGGCGTGCTGCCGCTGTCGGTGGGAATCTTCCTGCCGCGCGCGGTCGACAGCCTGGCCGCCAGCCACCCGGACATCGAGGTCAGCATCGTGGACGGCACCTACGAGAGCCTGGTGCAGCACCTGCTGAGCGCCGACATCGACGCCATCGCCGGCGCCCTGCGCGCCGACATGCCCTCCGATGAGGTACGCCAGCTGCACCTGTTCGACGATGACCTGGTCGTGGTGGCTCCGGCCGGCCATGCCTGCCTGGGCTGCGGCCAGCTGGTTCTGGAGGACTTGCTGCAATGGCTCTGGGTGTCGCCCCTGCCCGGCACGCCGGCCGACCGCGCCATGGTCCAGCTGTTCCGCAGCCAGGGCCTGGAGCCGCCGCGCGCCAGCCTGCGCGCCAGCAGCCCGACCATGACGCTGGCCTTTGTGCTGCAGACGGGCCGGCTGGCCCTGGCCTCGCGCGGACAGGCCCTGCAGGATGACCACGGCGGGCAGTTGTCCATCGTGCCTGTGGACCTGCCTTCCACACGCAGGCGCATCGGGCTGGCCACGCGTGCGCTGAGCACGGCATCGCAGGACCTGGAGCTGTTCATGCAGGCCTGCCGGCGGGCCGTGGGCGATCCGCCGGCCTAGTCTGAGTGCAGCGCTCGCTCAGCGCCCCATCCAGTCGAGCAGTGCCCGCGACACCTGCTGCGGCTGCTCCATGGTGCTCATGTGGCCGCTGTCCTCGATCACCACCAGCTCGGCGCCCGGGCACAGGGCCTGCATGCGCTCATGGCGTGACAGCGGGCTCCAGGCATCCTGGCGACCGCAGGCCAGCAGGGTCGGGCAGCGCAGCTGCCTGAGCACATCGCCCGCATCGGGGCGGTTCAGCAAGGCATTGATCTGCGCGGCGAACACCTCGGGCGTGAAGCGCGCCACCATGTCGAGCACCTCACTGAACAGCGGCGTATCGAGCCGGTCCGGATGCACCATGCCGCGCGCCCATTGCAGGCCCATCTCGCGCATGCCGCTGTGCCGGGCGATCTGCAAGAGCGCCATGCGCTTGGCGCGTTCGCTCTCGCCGGCCTCGCCCGGGGCGATGGGGTCCATGCCGGTGTCCAGCAAGGCCAGCCGCTCCACACGCTGGGGCGCCATGCCGGCAATGGCCAGGGCCACGCGCCCGCCCATGGAATGGCCCGCCAGCGAAAACCGCTCGGCCGCCACGCCATCCAGCACCAGGCGCGCCATGTCTTCGATGGTGGCCGCCGCGCCATAGGACGGAACAATGCACTCGGCAACACCGGCAAAGGACAGGGCCGCATGCTGCTCGTGCCAGACCGTCTCGTCGCACAGCAGGCCCGGCAGAAGTACCACGCAAGGCCGGCTCATGCTGCGTTCTCCAGAATGAGGTGGCCGACGGCCGTGTTCGATGCCGGCACATGGTAGAAGCGGTGGTTGACCCTGGGCAGCGGCGCGGGGCCATCCACATCGGCCATGGCACCGCGCGCGATCAGCCACATCACCAGCTCGATGCCTTCGGAGCCGGCCTCGCGCACGTAGTCGATATGCGGCATCTTGGCCAAACCGGCAGGGTTCTCGATCAGCAGGTCCAGGAAGCGGTTGTCCCACTCCTTGTTGATCAGGCCCGCACGCGCGCCCTGCAGCTGGTGGCTCATGCCGCCCGTGCCCCAGATCTGCACGTTCAGGTCTTCGTCGAAGCTTTCCACGGCGCGGCGGATGGCGCGGCCCAGGTTGAAGCAGCGCTGGCCCGACGGCACGGGGTACTGCACCACGTTGACGGCAAACGGAATCACCGGGCAGGGCCAGGCGCCCGTGCGCACGTCCTGCTCGCCGCACATCAGCGACAGCGGCACGGTCAGGCCGTGGTCCACGTCCATCTTGTTGACGATGGTCAGGTCGAAGTCCTGCTGGATCACCGACTGCGCAATGTGGCTGGCCAGCTCCGGATGGCCGACGACCTTGGGCACGGGGCGCGGGCCCCAGCCTTCGTCGGCGGGCTGGTATTCAGCGGCCGTGCCGATGGCAAACGTCGGAATGAAGTCCAGGCTGAACGCGGTCGCGTGGTCGTTGTAGACCAGGAAGATCACGTCGGGCCTGTTGTCCTTGAGCCATTGGCGCGAGTGCCCGAAGCCCTTGAACAGCGGCTGCCAATAGGGGTCGCCCGCCTTGCCCAGGTCCATGGCCGCGCCGATGGCGGGCACATGCGAGGTGTAGACGGATGCGGTGATGCGCGCCATCAGATGCCTTTTTCCTGTCTTTCCTGCTCATGCAGGTAGCGGTTTCCATTGATGCTGCGTCCGCCGCCCAGCATCATCTGGCGGTAGTCCTCCTCGTTCATGCCACTCATGGTCGAGACCATGTTCTGCACGCTGACGCCGTCGGTGGCGCCGATCTTCACGAGGAAGTAGATGTTTCCGCCCAGCGCAATGCAGCGGTTCAGGTCGCGGTCCAGCACGGCCTGTCTTTGCTCGGCCGTCATGGCCCATTCGCCCAGATAGGCGCGCTCGTCAGCCCGAAAGCGCTCGCGGTTCTCGGCCTTCATCAGCGACATGCAGAACTGGTTGAGCCAGTAGCCCTGGCGGGATTGCTCGGCGTCGAAGACCGTGGTTCCCGGTACGTCGAGATAGGGTTTGTCCAATGCCATGGAAGTGTTTCTCCTGCGCTTGAGCGCTTGGGCGCTCGGGCGCTCGGGCGCGTGCTCACGGATAGGGGTTCAAGGATCAAGCACCAGGCGCTCGCAGCGCGCCACCCATCGGCGCCAGGGTGCGGCCGGCGCCAGTGGCCCACACGGCCAGCCCCGCGGCAATCAGCGGCAAGGCAAAGACGTAGTACAGCGAGGCAGGCTGCCAGCCACCGTCCAGCAGCAGGCCGGCCATGGTGGGCGCCACGATGGCGCCTATGCGCCCAATGCCTATGGCCCAGCCCATGCCGGTGGCGCGCACCTGGGCCGGATAGGTGGCCGGCACCAGCCCGTACAGCCCGGCCATGGAGGCGAACAGGAACACGCCCACGCCTACCGCTGCGGCGAACGCCCAGCCCAGGCTGGCCGAGGCCAGGCCGAACAGCGCAGTGAACAAGGCATTCAGCAGCAGGCTGCCCATGGCCAGATGCCGCAGCTTGGCCTTCACCGCCAGCAGGCCGAACAGGCTGCCGCCGGCAATGCCTCCCAGGTTGAGCAGCACGCCGCCCGTCACGCCCTGCTGTGCCGACAGGCCGGCCTGCACCAGCAGCTTGGGCGTCCAGCTCAGCGAAAAATAGACGCTGAACATCAGCAGGAAGAAGCCGGCCCAGAGCATCAGCGTGGGGCGCGCCAGGCCGTTCCTGAACAGGGCAGCCACGGTGTTGCCCTGCCGGAATTCGCCGCCGGCCTGTGCAGGCAGCTGCAGCAAGGCAGGATGGCCCATCAGCGCCATCAGCCGGTTGAGCTTTTCCAGCGCACGTGCCGGGCGGCGGCCCAACAGAAAGTCCACCGACTCCGGCAGCCGCCACAGCACGATGGGCACCATCAGCGCCGTGGCCAGGCCGCCGAACACAAAGACCGAGCGCCAGCCATGGTGTGCCAGCAGCCAGGCGGCCATGAGCCCGCCCAGCGTGGCGCCAATCGGATAACCCGTGGCCTGCAGCGCAATCGCCGTGCTGCGCCATTTGTTCGATGAATACTCCGAGGTGATCACCCCCACGCTGGCCAGCATGCCGCCAATGCCCACGCCCGTCATGGCGCGCAGGGCCGCCAGTTCCACATAGCTGCGCGCTGCGGCAGAAAGCAGCATGCCCACGGACACCACGACCAGGCACAGCACGATGACGGGTTGCCGGCCACGGCGGTCGGCCACGGGCGCCAGAAACAGCGAGCCTATGGCCATGCCGATCAGCCCGGCACTGAACAGCACGCCCAGCTGCGCCCCGTTGAGCTTCCACTCGGCAGCGACGGCCGAGGCGGTGAAGGCCATCACCAGCACATCGAAGCCGTCCAGCATGATGAGCAGGATGCAGATGGCCACGGCCAGCCACTGGAACGGCGCCATGGCGCCCTCGTCCATCGTCTTGCGGATATCTTTCATACAAGTCCTTGTCGGAGCAGGTTGTCTCTTTGCCCTGGCAGGCGCTTCGCGCCCAGGTCAGGTTCTGTTGTGGGGAAACCGGGGCGGCCTGTGTTCGGAGTGCACAGCGCCGACATTTCCCAGTGCAAAAAGTATCTCCACGCCAGCCTCTCCAGGCCAATGCCGACGGACGCGCAAGCTATGCGTTCTATTGATGGCCACATGCAAAAAGGCCGGCCACCCAGAGGTGACCGGCCTTCGCTCATCAAGAATCCAGGGCCTGAGCGGGCTGCCTCAGGTGCAGTGCCCTCTCATGCCAGCCTCCCCAGTCCTGCCAGCAGCTTGTCCAGCGTGATCGGGTAGTCGCGCACCCGCACGCCGGTGGCGTTGTGGATGGCGTTGGCAATGGCTGCGCTTACGCCGCAGATGCCCAGCTCGCCCACACCCTTGGCTTTCATGGGCGAGGCCATGGGATCGACCTCGTCCAGAAAGATCACTTCCTGGTGCGGGATGTCGGCATGCACGGGCACCTCATAGCCCGCCAGGTCGTGGTTGACGAACAAGCCCAGGCGCGTGTCCACGGCCAGCTCTTCCATCAGGGCCGCTCCCACGCCCATGGTCATGGCGCCGATGACCTGGCTGCGGGCAGTCTTGGGATTGAGGATGCGGCCGGCCGCGCAAACGGCCAGCATGCGCCGCACGCGGACCTCTGCAGTGAAGGCGTCCACGGCGACCTCCACGAAGTGCGCGCCAAAGGTGGACTGCTGCATCTTCTTGTCGAGCACGCCGAATTCGATGGCATCCTCGGCCGTCAGGTCGCCGTCGCCGGCAGCGCTGGCCAGAGCCCGGCGCTTGCCGCCCGCCTGCACATGCCCATCCGCGAATTCGGCCGTCCCCGGGTCCATGCCCAGCTTGCGCGCCACGGCCTCGCGCAGCTTCACGCAGGCGGCATAGACGCCGGAGGTGGCACTGGCCGCGCCCCATTGCCCGCCCGAGCCGGCAGACACGGGAAAGCCGGAGTCGCCCAGCCGCACGCGCACCTGCTGCAGCGGCAGGCCCAGCATCTCGGCCGCCGTCTGGGCAATGATGGTGTAGCTGCCCGTGCCGATGTCGGTCATGTCGGTTTCCACGGTGAGCATGCCCTGCCTGTCCAGGCGCACGCGGGCGGCGGACTTCATGACAGGCGCGCCACGGTAGGCGCCGGCCATGCCCAGGCCGATCAGCCAGCGCCCTTCGCGCCGTTGGGCCGGCTGGGGATTGCGCTGGCTCCATCCGAAGCGCTCGGCGCCCGTGCGCAGGCACTGCACGAACTCACGGCGGGAAAACGGCTTGTGCTCCTGGGCAGGGGTGCCCTCCTTCGCCTCGGGTTGCGGCTTCTTGCCGCTGTCCGGCACCACCTGGGTGTCGTTGCGGATGCGCAGCTCCACGGGATCGATGCCGAGCTTTTCCGCCAGCTCGTCCATGGCAACTTCCAGGGCCATGTGCCCCGTGGCTTCGCCGGGGGCGCGCATGGCATTGGCCTCGGGCAAGTCCAGCACGGCCAGGCGCGTGGCGGTCATGCGATGGGTGCCGGCATACATGCGGCGGGTCTGGTCCACGGCACCGTCCGCCGATCCTCCGGGCTGGTCGCCCGACCAGCTTTCGTGGCCGATGGCGGTGATTTTTCCGTCCTGCCCTGCCGCGATGCGCACACGCTGGATGGTGGCCGGGCGGTGCGTGGTGTTGTTGGCCATCAGCGGGCGCTGCAGTGCGACCTTGACGGGCCGGCCTGCCGCGCGCGCCCCCAGCGCGGCCAGCAGTGCATCGGCCCGCAGGAACAGCTTGCCGCCAAAACCGCCGCCAATGAATGGCGAGACCAGGCGCACCTTGTCCTTGGGAATGCCCAGCGTCCTTGCCAGCTCGCCCTGCCCCCAGGCAATCATCTGGTTCGAGGTCCATACCGTGAGCTGGTCGCCCTTCCATGCGGCCAGCGTGGCATGGGGCTCCATCATGGCGTGCGACTGGTCTGGCGTGGTGTATGTGGCGTCCACCTTCACGGGGGCCGAAGCGAAGGCGCCGTCGAAATCGCCAATGGCCGTGTCCGGCGCATCGCCATTGATGCTGTCGGGTGGCACGGCGGAGTCCCTGGCCTTGGCCAGGTCATAGGCGCCAGCCACGGGCTCGTAGTCCACACGGACCAATTGCGCGGCAGCGCGCGCCTGCTCGAAGGTTTCCGCCACCACCAGGGCCACGGCCTGGTGGTAGTGGGCCACCTGGGGGCCTGCCAGCAGCGGCGCGGTGTTCATCTTGCCCTGGCCCAGCTTGCCAGCGGTCTGTGCGGTGACGATGGCCAGCACGCCGGGCGCGCGGCTTGCCTGCGCCAGCCCGATGCTGCGGATGCGGCCCTTGGCAATGGCCGAGCCCACCACATAGCCATAGGCCGGGTGCTGGACCACGTCATGCCGCTCATAGGCATACGGCGCCGTGCCGGTGGTCTTGAGCAGGCCGTCGATGCGGTTCATCGGCTGGCCGATGATCTTGAGCTGGTCAATGGGGTTGACCGTTGCGGGGGTGTCGAATTTCATGGCGTCAGTTCCTGGCCTGGTCCAGCACGGAGGCAAGCGTGCGCTCGGCCAGCGTGAGTTTGAAGGCGTTGTCGTGCGTGGGCCGGGCGCCTGCCAGCAGGCGGTCGGTGACGGCCTTGGCGCCCTGCGGCATCAACGCTTCGGCAGCCTCCAGACGCCACGGCTTGTGCGCCACGCCGCCCAGGGCCACGCGCCCGCTGCCGTCGCGCTGCACGATGGCGGCCACCGACACCAGCGCAAACGCATAGGAAGCCCGGTCGCGTACCTTGTGATAGATGTGCGTGCCGCCCGGCGGCGGCGGCAGGGTGACGGAGGTGATCAGTTCGCCGGCCTGCAAGGCCGTCTCTACCTGCGGCGTGCTGCCGGGCAGCCGGTGGAAGTCGGCAATGGGGATGACGCGGGCCTTGCCGTCGGCCTGGACGGTTTCCACCGTGGCGTCCAGCGCGCGCAGCGCCACGGCCATGTCGCTGGGGTGGGTGGCAATGCAGGCCTCGCTGCCGCCGATCACCGCATGCTGGCGGCTCACGCCGGCAATGGCCGAACAGCCGCTGCCCGGCACACGCTTGTTGCACGGCATATTGGTGTCGTAGAAATACGGGCAGCGCGTGCGCTGCAGCAGATTGCCGCCCGTGGTCGCCATATTGCGCAATTGGCCAGAGGCGCCGGCCACCAGGGCGCGGGTCAGCACGCCGTAGTCACGCCGCACGCGCGCATGGGCGGCCAGGTCGCTGTTGCGCACCAGCGCGCCTATGCGCAGCCCGCCCTGCGCGGTGGGCTCCACGGTATCCATGCCGGTGCCGTTGACATCGACCAGATGCACGGGGGTTTCTATCTGCAGCTTCATCAGGTCCAGCAGATTCGTGCCCCCGGCGATGAAGCGGGCGCCCGGCCGGGCCGCCACGGCGGCGGCAGCCTGCGCGGGGGACTGGGCGCGTTCGTAGGTGAAGGCAATCATGTCCGCCCCTCCCCCGCCACTTCGGTGATGGCATCGACGATGTTGGAATACGCCCCGCAGCGGCACAGGTTGCCGCTCATGCGTTCACGCAGTTCATGGGCCGACACCAGGGGCTGGGCCACGATGTCTTCGCTGGCATGGCTGGGCATGCCTTGCCGGATCTCGTCGAGCATGCCCACGGCAGAGCAGATCTGCCCCGGCGTGCAGTAGCCGCACTGGAAACCGTCGTGCCGCACGAAGGCGGCCTGCATGGCGTGCGGGGATTGCGGCGTGCCCAGGCCTTCGATGGTGGTCACGGCGGCGCCCTGGTTCATCACGGCCAGGCTCAGGCAGGACACCACCCGCCGGCCATTGACCAGCACCGTGCAGGCCCCGCACTGGCCATGGTCGCAGCCTTTCTTGGTGCCGGTCAGGTGCAGGTGCTCGCGCAGGGCGTCGAGCAGCGTGGTGCGGGTGTCCAGGTCCAGGCGGTGTTCCTGGCCGTTCACCTGCAGGGTGACGGGCAGTTGGACCCCTTCGGGGATGGAGGGAGGCTGCACTTGCGCGCCGGCCGATCGAGGCACGGCCGTTGCCGCAGCCGTGGAGGCACCTGCAATCAGCAGGTCCCTGCGCGAAACGGAAAGCTGGGTGTTGTGTTCCATGGGGCGTCCATCGTGTTGGCTCTTCGTGGGGCGTGCACACTGCTGCGGACACGCCACTCCAAGCATCGGTTCGGGACGCGCCCCGGGTTGTAGGTGATGGTCCAACGTCCGGGACATCGGGTTGTCCGATGACGGATCAGCGCATGCAGACGTGCGAGGGCCCCCGGCCCATGCAAAGGCAGCGCCAGCAAGGCGCCCCAGCCTTTGCCGATGGGCCCTGCCCCGGCCCCGGCGCTGCGCCTAGGCCGCAGGCGGCACGTCGCCGCGCTGCATGCGCTCGAAGGCCTTGTCGATTTCCTCGGAGCGTATGGCGCCCGCAGCCGGCACGGGACGGCCCGCGCGCTGGGCGTCGATCTGCTCCTGCATGCGCGTGGCCACCTGCATCAGCACGCGGTGCAAGCCCAGCTGCTGTCGGCGGGCCTGGTCCAGGTGCGTGACCACGGGCTCCAGGGACTGGGCCAGCGACCGGGTCAGCAGTTGGCCCAGCATGTGAACCAGGGCCTGACGGTCCTGGGCGGCCTGCACCTCCGACGGGGTGCCGGCCTGGGTGCTGGCGGGCTCGCTGGCCGCCCTTTGCGCCATCAGCTCGCGTATGCCGTGCAGCGAGTCGCCTGCGGCGCTTTGCGTCTGCAGCAGCCGGGCCAGCAGTGCCTGCAGCGCTTGCAGGAGCTGGGACTGTTCGGCGGCGCCTTCCTGCATCGCCTGCTGCTGGGGCTGGGCCACCGACTGGGCCACCTCGCGCGTGGCGGCGACCAGATCGACCAGCTGCGCCGTCACGCGCGTGGCAGCGTCGGCATTGGCGCCGCCTGCGGCCTGGCGGCGCAGGAACTGCTGGCGTATCTGCTGCCAGCGGGCGCTGTCCTCGTCGCTCATCTGCCCGCGCAGCTCGGCGAGCTTGAGCAGGTTCTCCTCGGCGCCCGTGGTCAGCATCTGCGCTTCGCCCTGGTAGTGGTCGGCCAGCATCTGCTGCATTTCCTGGTCGTTCATCACCGGGGTGATTTTTTCGGCCAGCTTGTTCATGTTGCGGTAGCTGCCCTGCAGCCGGAAGGCCGGCTCGGTGCGGTAGCCGTCGTCCTGCGCGGCGCTCTGGATGTACTGCTGGTTGACCTTGAACACCAGCTCGCGCACCTGCACCATGCGGGCCAGCACGGCCTCGATCTCGCGCAGTTCGGCCGATGAATAGTCGTGCGACAGCGCGTTGCCCGAGACATCCCTGCCCTGCGCCTTGTCCAGCAGCAGGTACAGGTCCTGCAGGCTGCGCGTGGCCATCGGCGCCAGCACGGCGTTCGAGGTCATGCTGTTTTCGATATAGCTGAGCTTGAACACCTCCTGCATGCCGCCCAGCACATCGCCCAGGTTGTAGATGTCGGCACGGTTGGCCAGCATGTCGGGGATCTTGAAGACCTCGCCCGACTCGGTGTACGGATTGCCCGACATGACCACGCAAAAGCGCTTGCCGCGCATGTCGTGGGTGCGGGTCTGGCCCTTCCACACGCCCTCGATGCGGCGCGTGCCGTCCGACAGCGAGATGAATTTCTGCAGGAACTCGGGGTGCGTGTGCTGTATGTCGTCGATGTACAGCATCACGTTGTTGGCCATCTCCAGCGCCAGGTTGAGCTTTTCCAGCTCCTTGGCCGCCGTGGCGTCCGGCGCCTGGGCCGGGTCCAGCGAGCGCACGGAGTGGCCCAGCGCCGGGCCGTTGATCTTCATGAAGATCAGGCCCAGGCGGTTGGCCACGTACTCCATCAGCGTGGTCTTGCCGTAGCCGGGCGGCGAGATCATCATCAGCAGCCCCATCTGGTCGGTGCGCTTGTTCTCGCCAGCCACGCCGATCTGCTTGGCCAGGTTGTCGCCGATCACGGGCAGGTAGATCTCGTTGATGAGCCGGTTGCGCACAAAGGACGACAGCGGCCGGGCCTTGAATTCGTCCACCCGCACGCGCGAGCGCCAGTCCTGCAGCAGCTGCTGGCGCAGCGCCTGGTAGCGGCCGAATTCGGGGACAAAGCTGCGGAAATGGCGCGCGGCGCGCTGGCCCAGGTCGTCGATCTGCAGCCACATGCGGCCGTCCGCAATGCGCGGATGCTGGCCCAGCAGGCCCGGCACTTCATGGCGCAGGTCCACATTGCTGACCTTGCAGGGCAGTGGGCCGGCGCAGCACAGCCAGGCGGCGGCTTCGCCGCAATAGGCCAGCCAGGCCTGCCCTTGCCCGTCGTCCAGCGCGCGGCAGGCGGTCTGCAGCCAGTGCAGCGCGCTGCGCCAGCGCTGGTCCAGCGGCGCCAAAGGCTTGTCGTGCCGGTCCTCTCCCTGCCAGTAGGCCTGCATTTCCTCCCAGCGCTGCAACGGCTGGGCCTGCTGCTGCACGGCGGCCTGCAGTGCGGCAATGGCCGACTGGCTGTAGCTGGAGAAGGAAAAGCGCACGGCCTTTTGCGCCAGCTCGGCCTGCAGGTAGTCGGCGGCGCCGTGGATGAGGCTGTCGATATCGCTGTCTGCGGGCGCCGCCTGTCCTGGCAGCAGGTCGCGCAGCAGGCCCCGCTCGTCGGCATAGGCGCGCAGGCGCTCGGCAATGTCGGCGCGCAGGCTCAGCTGCTCGGCCTCGCTGCCGAACATCTGCTGCATGGCCTGGGCCTGCTGGGCGCGCAGCGGCCACTGCGCCATGGCGGCAGCCAGCTGCGGCTGCTGCACCTGGGCATGTGCGCTCCAGAACAGCAGGGCCAGCGCACGGGCGTGGGGCGCAAAGCGCAGCACGCCGGCGGCATCGCGCAGGGGCAGCAGCACCTGCAGGATGCGGGCCGCATCATGGTCGTGGATACCGCGCTCATAGCCTTCGCGGTAGCGCGGCGCGGAGAATTCGCGGATGGCCTGGGTCAGCGCCGCCTCGTCGGGCAGCAACTGGGCCAGCCGGGCCTCGCTCCAGCCGTCGCGGCGCTGGCGTGCGGCCTGCACCACTTCCAGGGCCAGGTATTCACCGCGATAGAAGTCTGCCGATTCGGCCGGCGTGGAGGCATCCCAGTAGGCCTGCAAAGCGGCCAGCTCGGGGTTGTCCACGGGCTCGAAATACTCGGTGCCGACCAGGTGCAGGAACAAAGCGCCGTTGCGCGGCAGCAGGGTCAGATCCAGTTCCTGGTTGCCCACGCTGAAGCGGTGGCGGCCCAGGCGGATGATGGCGCCGCCGCCTTCGTACAGCTCGCTGCGGTCCTGCAGCGCGCGAAACGCCTGGTCGCGCAGGTTCTTGACGCGGCCGTCGATATCGTCGGCCTTGACCGGGTCGTGCAGCTGCTCTCGCAGGCGCTGGGACAGCTCCTTGAGCTTGCCGATCAGCGGATCGCCTGCAAAGAACGCATGCAGCGCGTCGGCACTGGCCAGTTTCTCGGTGCGCTTGGGCAGGCTCTGCACGATGCGCAGGGCCGCGTCCAGCACGCCCTGCGCCTTGCGCTGGCGCTCGTCCTGCAGCGACTGGCGGCGCGCCTCGAAGCTCTCCAGCACCTCCTCGCGCTTGGCCATGATGTCGCCAAGGAACTGCTCGTGCTCGCCGAAGCGGCTTTCGATTTCCTCCAGCTGCACCATCAGACGCGCCAGCTGCTCGTCGCATTTCTCGGGCGTCTGCGCCAGGCCCAGGGCGCTGACGATGCTTTGCGAGAACAGCGCCAGCTGGGCCGCGAACTGGGCCACGTTCTCGGCGCCGCCCAGGCCCGACCTGCGCTGCTCGGCGCGTGCACGCACCTGGTTCAGGCGCGCGTAGACGGCCGAGATGCGGTCCACCACCTGGGTGCGCTGCGTGGCGTCGTCGATGGACAGGCTGCCCATCAGCTCGGACAGCATGTCCAGCGCGGCCGCCATGTCGGCCATGCGCGCCAGCGGCTCGTTGATCTGCGCCACCGTGGCTGCCGCCTGCGCAGCCTGGTCCAGCGCCTGCAGCTGATCGGCATAGGGCTGCATGGCCTCGTCGGTGGCGATAAAGGCGGCCGTGCGCTGGGAGACATCGGCCTGGGCCTCGTTGACGCCCTGCACCATGGTGTCGATGGCGGCCTGGTCCACATAGCGCAGGTCGCGCGTGGCCATGAGCTGGCCGCGCAGCTGGCCCAGCTGGGTGAGCGCATCCACGTATTCGCCAATGGCCTTCCAGTCCGCCAGGCGCAACTGCTTGAGCAACCGGCCATGGCGGCCGGACACCTCGCCCATGGCCTTGGCCGAGGCATTGCGGATGCTCTCGACCTTTTCGTACTCGTCGATGACCGCATCACCCGTGGCGACGATGCCCAGCAGGGTCTCGTGCACCCCCTTGAGCTGCGGCGCGCCCAGCCAGTGGTAGCGCTCGAACAGGCGGCGCGCGGCGTCGATCAGGCGCTCGTAGCGCGGCAGCGAGACCTCGGTGGCCGCGATTTCCTTGCGCACGCTGTACAGGTCCGAGATGCCGCTGACCAGCTCGGCATTGCCTATGCGGCCCAGGAAGCTGTCGCGCTGCGGCTGGCGCGCCGCGTAGTCGTCCGAGGCGAAGGGCGTGCGCCAGACCTGCATGGGGTGCACGCGCGAGGCTTCGTTGCTCTCGGCCGCGAAGATGACGATGCGCCCGTCGTCCATGCGCGCATGGCCGTGGCCGATGATGGGCGGCTGCAGGGCGCGCTCGATCAGGTTGTACTTGAACAGCGCCATGCGCCCGCTCTCGGGCTCGTAGAACACGTAGAGCACGTCCTCGCCGTTGGGCGATCGGATGCTGCGCCGGTAGCGCATGCCCTGCATGTTCTGCTCGAACGAGCGGTTCTCCCCGCTTTGCAGGTAGTAGCCGCCCGGGAAGATGATGCCGTGGTCCTGCGGCAGCTGGATGCAGGCCGCGCCGATGGCATCCATGCGCAGCACCTGGCGGGAGACGGTGTTGAAGATCAGGTAGCGCCACTGCTCTTCGCGGTAGGGCAGGATCTTCAGCAGGATCAGGCTGCCGACGGCGGCGTACTCGAACACGGCGTCGTCCAGCGACTGGTTCTTCTCCTGCACGGGCTCGCTGTAGATGCCCAGTCCGTCGTTGGTGTTGTTCTCGACCTTGATGGTCAGCGTGCCGCCCAGGGTCTCGACGAAGACCTTGTCCAGCACGTTGATGTGCGGGTGGCGCCCCTGCACCAGTTGCTCGCGCCCGGCGCGCTGCCATTCAAAGTCATGGGGCGCAGGCAGTTCGATGTCGCGCTCGCCGCGGTTGTCTATGTAGCGTATGGGCTGGCCGTCCACGGGCACGGACCAGCGGAACACGCGCACATCGGACAGGCGCTCGCCGATCTGGAAGCTCGCCAGCAGCTTGCCGTCGCGCACGGCCAGCTGCATCAGCCGCGTGTTCTTGTAGTAGGCGTACAGCTCCTGGAAGTCCTGCACGAAGCTCTGTATGCCCAGGAAACTGTCCTTGAGGTCCACTGGAGTGACCTCGTAGCCCTGCTCTCCCTCGTGCAGGCGATACAGGCCGAACACGTCTTCCACGCGCGTGGACTGCTTCAGGCCCATGAAGACGTTGTAGCCGAACAGCAGGTAGCCGCCGACCTGGGCGATGTCGCGGCCCAGGCAGTTGTTTTCGGTGCGCACGCGCATGCGCCCGATGACTTCCATCTGGCTGCGGCCGAATTCCTCCAGCCGCTCCTCGTTGAGCTGGCGCACCAGCGCCTCCAGCGCCTGCCCCTGGCCGTCCAGGCGCTTGGCCAGCACTTCGTAGGAGCCGCCGCTGGCGACTGCCTGGTCCACGGCCGAGGCGGCAGTGTCGGGAGAGAGGGGCGGTGAGGACGGTGTGGACGATGGGGACGGTTGGGACATGGGCGTCACGGGCTTTCGCGTGTCAGGGACCATTCACGCCTTTCCCCGCCGGCCGGCAGACGGGCGGGCAGGCAGGCGAAGACGAAGGCGGATGCGGGAGGCTGGGCAGCCGGCGGAGGGAGCGGCCGGGCGGCCGCCCCGTTCAGTCGGCCGTTGAATCGACCGTTCAGTCGACCCTCTGCGTGGGCGGCAGGCCCTTGCCGTCGCCCAGCGCGTTGAGCAGCGATGCGCCGCCCTTGCCGCTGAGGAACTTGCCGATCAGGTCCTGCACGATGGGGCTCTTGCCCGCCACGCCTTCCACGGCCTTGCCCACGGACAGCGCCTTGGCGAAGTTGTCGAAGAAGGCGCCCTCGCCCCCCACGATGTCGATGTTGGCCTTGCTGAGCGCGGCCGACAGCACCTCGGACTGGTCCTTGGCCACGCTCTTGTTGGCTTCGATGGCGGCCAGCGCCTGCTCGAAATTCTTTTCCAACTGCATGCGGAACTCCTCATGCGAGCGCGCCTGGTCGGACAGCGAGGCCAGCGCGGTGAACTTCTCGGTCAGGCCCTTGGCCTCGGCGAAGAGCTTGTCGCGCAGCACATCGGCCTCGGACGTGCCCACGTCGCGGGTGACCAAGGCCTTGGTCGCGCCCACCTGGGCCTCGCCGCGCGCCTGGGCCAGCAGGCGTTCTTCCAGCACCTTGGCATCGGCCAGGCCCTGCTTTTCGTTGGCGTCGGCCGTGGCCTCGATGACGCGCGCCTCGGCCAGGCCCTTTTCCTGCTGGCCCTTGGCCTCGGCCATCATCTTCTCGGCGATCACCCTGGCCTGCGCCAGGCCTTCCTTTTCCAGGGCGGCGGCCGTGACTTCGCGCACCTTGGCATCGGCCAGGCCGGGCGCGGCGCGCTCGACCTCGATGGCCTCGGCCAGCTTCTTCTTGGCCTCGGCGGTCTTGCTGGCCGCCTCCAGCTCGGCCTGGGCCATGGTCGTGACTTCCACGGCCTTGTGGCGCGAGGCGGCCTCTTCGGCCTCCGCCTTCTTGACCTGGCGCACCAGGTCTTCCTCGGCCTGGGCCTGGGCAGTCAGCACGGTGACCTGCTTCATGCGCTCGGCCTCGGAGACCACGCGCACTTCCTTGATGCGTTCCTCTTCCTGGGCCACGGACTTTTCCACCACCACGCGCTCGCGCACCACGTTGGCGATGTTGGCCTTCTCGACCTCGATGGCCTTTTCCTTCTCGATGCGCTGCAGCTCCACCTCGCGCTGGCGGGCCACGATCTCCAGCTCCTTGGCGCGCGTGACCTTCTCGACCTCGATCACCACCGCACGCTCACGGTTTTGCTGGGCCACGGCCACTTCGCGCTGGCGGTTTTCCTCGCGGATGTCCAGTTGCTCCTGGGTCTGGATGCGGGCCTGCTCGGCCTTCAGGCGCTCTTCTTCCTGCACCTTCTGGGTCTCGGCCTGCTCGCGGGCCTGGATGGTGGCGATCTCGCGCTTTTGGCGGGCCTCGGCGTCGGCCTGCTGGCGCTCCAGCGCCAGCATGGCTTCCTTGGTCTCCACGTTCTTCTTGGTGATGGCCAGGTCGGAGTTGCGCTCGAGCTCGTTGGTGACGATGTTCTGGTTGGCCGTCAGCTCGGTGATCTTGCGGATGCCTTCGGCATCCAGGATGTTGTTGGGGTCCAGCGAGGACTTGGGAGTCTGTTCCAGATAGTCGATGGCCACGTCCTCCAGCACATAGCCGTTGAGGTCGTTGCCGATGACATGGATGATCTGGTCGCGGAAATCCTGGCGGTTCTCGAACAGCTTCACGAACTCGATCTGCTTGCCCACGGTCTTGAGCGCCTCGGAGAACTTGGCGTTGAACAGGTCGTTGACGGCCGTCTTGTCCGAGGCCCGGTCCACGCCGATGGCCTTGGCCACCTTGAGCACGTCCTCGGCCGTTTCATTGACCCGCAGGTAGAAGGCCACGGTGATGTCGGCGCGCATGTTGTCGCGGCAGATCAGGCCTTCCTTGCCGCGCCGGTCGATCTCCAGCGTCAGCAACGAGATCTGCATGAATTCCTTCTTGTGGATCACCGGCAGCACCAGGCCGCCCGTGAACTTGACCTTGGGCTGCGAGGTGGTGTCGTTGATGATCAGCGCCGTGCCCTGCGGGACCTTGATGTAGAAGGCCTTGACCAGGGCGAACAGCCCGAGGATGACGACGAAGACGGAACCGATCACCACCCCGGCGACGATGTACCACTCCATATTGCTCATGTTCATGCGAATCTCCCCTGTGAATTGCTATCTGTGAAAACGCTGAAAAAACGGAAAGGCCGCGCCCGCCGAACGGACGCTCGGGCCTTGTGGGAATCCCGGAACTAGCGCGGCAGCTCGGTGCCGTCGAACTCGGCCTTGCTGACCACGCGCCAGGCGTTGTGCTCGGGCAGGTGCTCGATGAGCACGATCTCGGTGCCCCGGCCCAGTGCGCGCTCGGGCGAGCGCATCTGCACGTTCAGGCCGGCGCCGCCGTCCTCCACGCTGCCGTAGCCCTGCGTGCCGTCCACCACGGCGCTGCGCACCAGGCCGGTGCGGCCCAGCAGCACCTTGGGCTCCTCTGCAGGCGCCACCTTGTTGACGATGCCCCGCAGCGGGCGCAGCAGCAGCACCGTGGCGGCAAAGCCCAGCACGGCAGCCGCCACGGCCACCAAGGTGCCGGTCAGCAGGTTCACCAGGGTCCAGCCCTGGGGCATGGGCACGAAATGGCACAGCACATACGAGGCTAGCCAGGACAGCAGGAACAGCGCGGTGAGGATGACCGTGAGCGGAATGCCGCCCAGGCCCACCTTGAGCAGCAGCCCGGCCAGCGCGCTGGCCGAATGCTCCACACCGTGCGCATGGTCGCTGCCGTCGAACAGCACCCAGTGGTCCAGCGAGTCCACCTCCAGCAGGCCCAGCATGGCGATCAGCCAGTACAGCAGCATGAACAGCAGCAAGGCGCCGAAGATGAAGGTCGGAAAGCCGAACGCGTATTGCAGGAATGCAGACATGTTTTATCTCCTCCCTTCAAACCCGGCAGCCAGGACGGCGGGCACGACGCGGCCTGCCCGGACCACGGCCGCGCATCAAGCGCTTTTTCCGCCAGCGGCTGCGCGCTGCGCCTTCAGGCGTTCCAGCACCGATTGCGCATTGCCCGCCTGGGGCGTGATGCCGGCGGCACGCAGCTTGGCATCCAGCGCGTCTTCGCTGCTGTCGCGCGCCAGCTCGGCCGCGCTTTCCATGCGCGCACCGCGCTCGGCCTGCTTTTGCTTGATGCGTTCCAGCGAATCCAGCGCGCTTTGCACGCGCGTCTGCGATCCTGCATAGCGGCCGGCCACCGTGGCCTGGGCGCGCTGCACGCTTTCCGTGGCCTTGACGGTGTCGGCCTGCTGCTTGAGGCGCTTGATATGCGTTTGCGCCGTCTGTATGGCCACGCGCAGCTGCTCCACGCTTTGCGTGTAGGCATCCAGCTGGGATTGCTCCTCGTCGCGCTGCGTCTCCAGCACGGAGACCTTGCCGGCCACTTCCAGCGCCAGCGCCTCGTCACTGGTGTCCAGCGCCTTGACGGCATAGCCCTCGTACTCGGCAATGCGTTCCTGGGTCTGCTTGAGCTTGCCGGCCGCCAGCTTTTGCTTGGCCATGATGTCGGCCAGCGCTTCCTTGGACTTGTTCAGGTCGCTGTCGGCATCGCGGATTTCCTGGTCCAGGATGCGCAGGGCCTGGCTGTCTGTCACCGCCTCGCCGGCCTCGTGCGCTGCGCCGCGCAACGCGGTCACCAGCTTGTTCCAGATGGTCATGATGATCTCCTTGGGGCTCAGTGTCTTCAACGGGCAGGCTTCAGGCCTGCACTGGCGCGGGCACCGGCGCAGGGGTCAGATAGTGGGCCAGCGCCTCGGTGGCCTGGATGACGCTGTCGGCCAGGGTGAGGATTTCGGAAATGATGTCGCCCTCGCTGCTGCTGGCATGCAGGGCGGCGAACATCACATAGCCCTCGCCGCCATGGGCCTGGGGTTCCAGCGCCATGGTGGTGAAGGGAAACAGCTTTTGCAGGCGCAGCATCTGCTCGTTGAGGCCGGCGCGGTCGTGCACCTGGTCGGCGGGCCAGAGAAAGGCCTCCACCACGAGCTGGTCGCCCGACAGGGCCACGTGGACCGGCAGATCGCCGAATTCGGGCAGGCTGATGAGCAGACTGGCGTCCGCGCCTTCAAGCACCTCGATATGGAGCCGGCCGCCCTGCACCAGCGTTGATTGCTGCAGATCGCCCGCCAAGGCGTGAATATCCCGATATGCCTGTCTGCTGTTGTCCATGCTGCCCTCCTTGTGGATGAGAACCATTGAATCCGGTTGCAAGCCGGACACGCGCATTTGCTTTTCCAATTGCTGCAATGCAGCACCGTACTCTGGAAGAATCCAGACCTCCTTTTTCACCAGCCCCTGCTCGCGCAGCCGTTGCCGGTGCAGACGCTGGTAGTGGGCTGATGTCTTTTGTTCCATGCGGATACCATAGCGACCATTACATGTGATGTCTACATGTAATGAAGATCAATTTGTAAACGGATATGTAAAAGGAGTGCCGCACTGGAAGGCATTGCAGATGCACTGACCATGCTTTTGCGTTGCTGCAAATGACCGTTCAGTATTCATTTTTTCTACTGAAAATCATTTATCGACAATTTTTCCTATCACCCACGGGAGAGCTCCTGCACAGGGGCGACCGCTGCCCCGAAAGGCTGCCGAGGCACTGCACAATGGCCGCTGTCGCAGGCAGACCCGGCCCTTGGCTGCCCGGCGCACGCTACGGAAACCTCTGCATGCCCGCCTTTCGGCTCTCACTTCGCACGGCAGTCACGGCCCCCTTCATTGCGGTGTTTGTGGTCACGGCCGGGCTATTGGCGGCTTGGCAGCAGCGCCAGGTGGACCAGCTCATCAATCGCGAAAGCCTGCGGCTGCTCGACTCCCTGTCCACCACCACGCGCCGCCAATTGGCCGACTATCTGGAGACTCCGCTGCGCGTGCAGCAGGCCCTGGCCGAGACCGTGGCCCGGCAGGCGCTTTACACCCCCGGAGACCTGCGGCCCATCTATGGCTATCTGACACGCTCATTCACCGAGCTCTATGCCCAGCACCACCAGATCAGCCTGTTGAGCTTTGGAGGCGTGCAAGGCGAATACACGGGGGTGCGGCTGGAGCCCGATGGCCACTACCGCCTGATTCTTCAGGACCGCAGCACCCAGGGAACCTTGCAGATTTTCGAGGGACTGCAGCCGGGCCCGCCCATATCCAGCCTTGCCGGCTACGACCCCCGCGTGCGTCCCTGGTACCAGCCCGCCATTCGCGAAGACGGCCCGCACTGGTCGCCCATCTACACGGTGACGGGGGACCGGGGTGATGCCACGATTTCCGCAGCCACTGCGGTGCGTGTGTCCGGCCAGTTGGCCGGCGTGCTGGCCGCCGATGTGCGGCTGAGCAGCATGAACCGCTTTCTGCGCGACGAGCCCCTGCGCGGCAATGGCCATATCGCCGTGGTCGATGCGCAGGGCTACATGGTGGCGCACTCCTCCGAGCTGTCGGTGCTGAAACGCCGCGAAGGCCCCTACGACCCGCCCGTGCGCCTGCGCCTGTCCGAAAGCCCCGACCTGGCGCTGCGCTCGCTGGCAGCCCGGCTTCCCGAGCACCTGCCCGGGCATGCGCGCGAGGGCTCGACGCCAGCCCGGACAGGCCCTGACCGTGTCATCAACCTGAGCTTCACGGAGCAGGGCCAGATCTACCACGGGCAGGTCACCCCCTTCCACGATGTGCGCGGCATCGACTGGCGGATCCTGGTGCTGCAGCCCGAGTCCGATCTGGTCAGCAGCATGCGGGAGGACAGCCGCCAGACCCTTTTCCTGGCTGTCGGCCTGGCCTTGCTGGGGCTGGCGCTGGGCCTGTGGTGCCTGCGCAGGGCGCTGCGCCCCCTGGCCGTGGCGGCCGACGCGGCCAACCGCCTGGCCCAGGGTGACTGGAGCGCGGTGAAGGCGCTGCCGGACACGTCCGTGGTGGAAACCTCGTCCCTGGTCTCGGCATTCCACAACATGGCGCAGCGGCTGCAGGAATCCTTCGAGCACATGCGCACCCTGCTGCAGTACGACAGCCTGACGCAGCTGCTCACGCGTGCCGGCCTGATCGAGCGGGCCGACGCGGCCGCCAACGCCGGCGCGCCCGTCCCTGCCGCGCTGTGCCTGCTGGAGCTGCAGAACTTCCGCAGCGTGCGCGACGATGTGGGCCATGGCACGGGCGAGCAGTTGCTGCGGGCCGTGGCCGAGCGGCTGCTCAACCACCATCTGCAATTTCCGGCCCTGCTGGCACGCACGGCCAGCAATGAATTCGCCGTGCTGTGGCTGCACGAGTGCACGCCGCTGCAGGTACAGGACAAATGCCGCCACCTGCTGGAGATCTTCGACCAGCCATTTTCCGTGGGCAAGGACGACATCGTGCTGCGCGCCTGCGCGGGCGCCGTCAGCGGCGAGCTGCTGCCGGGCGCGCTGCCCGAGTGGCTGCGCAACGCCAGCATTGCGCTGGGTGAGGCGCAGCGCGGCTCGCACCCCTTCCTGCTGTTCGAGCCCAGCCTGGCGCAGAAAATGCTGGGCCGCACCCAATTGGCCATGGAATTGCGCCAGGCGCTGGAGCGCAACGAACTGCGCGTTTTCTACCAGCCCGTGGTGGATCTGGCCACGGGCCGCATGGTGGGTGCCGAGGCCCTGGTGCGCTGGGAAAGCCCGACGCGCGGCAGGGTGCCGCCGGGCGTGTTCATCCCGGTGGCCGAGGAGTCGGACCTGATCCTGAGCGTCGGCGAATGGGTGCTGCGCACGGCGGCGCACGATATTGCCCTGCACCTTGCACACCTGCCGGCCGACTTCGAGCTGCACGTCAACATGTCGGCACGCGAGCTGATCCAGTCCGACTTCGCCTGCACGCTGGAGCAGGCGCTGGCCACCAGCGGCCTGCCCGCCCGGGTGCTGACCCTGGAGCTGACGGAGTCCATGCTGCTGGACGACAGCGACGCCACGCTGCAGCGCATTGCCGCCATCCGCGCGCTGGGCGTGAAGATCGCCATCGACGACTTCGGCACCGGCTACTCGTCCCTGGCCTACCTGAGCCGCCTGCGCTTTGACTGCATCAAGATCGACCAGAGCTTTGTGGGCCAGCTGCCGGCTTCCGAGTCCGACAAGGCCATCGTGACCGCCGTGCTGCGCATTGCCCAGGGCTTTGGCGTCAAGGTGGTCGCCGAAGGTGTGGAAGAACAGGCCCAGGCGCAGCTGCTGCACGAGCTCGGCTGCGAGCATGCGCAGGGCTATCTGTTCGAGCGGCCCGTGCCGCTGGCGCAGATGCTGGACTACCGCGCCCCCTGGCGCGAGTGAACAGGTACAGTCAGCAGCCCGCAGACTGTCGGCTTTGGCTGACGCGCACCGCTTGCATGATCCGGTGCACCGGCAGGTGCCATCCACGGAACAATCGGCGCCTGTTCCAGCCCGCTTCCTTCCATGACGCCCTCATCTTGCGACAACCAGCCGCCCAGGCTTGATCCCGCCGGCCCCATCCACCTGATCGTGCCGCTGCGCCCCGGCGCCGACCTGGAGCAGCTGCGCGCCCGCCTGACCGGCGTGCCGGCGCTGCAGCAGCGCAGCGTGCATTGGCATGTGCCGGGCGCAAGGGCCGACATCGTGCAGTTGGCCGCCAGCGCCGTGGACAGTGCCCGCAGGGACGGCGGCCTGGTCGTGGCCGCCGGCGGTGACGGCACCATCAATGCCGTGGCCTCGGCCGCCTGGTCGCGTGGCGTGCCCATGGGCGTGGTGCCGCTGGGCACCTTCAACTACTTCGCCCGCGAGCAGGCGCTGTCACTGGAGCCGGCCCAGGCCGTGCAGGACATTCTCCAGGCGTTGCAGGCCGGCCAGATGCGGGCCGTGAACGTGGGCCTGGTCAACGAACGGCTTTTCCTGGTGAACGCCAGCCTGGGCCTGTACCCCCGCCTGCTCGACGAACGCGAACGCGCGTCCACCCGCTTCGGCCGCACCCGGCTGGTGGCCATTGCCGCCTCCATCTGGAGCATCCTGCGCGGCGGCAGCGTGCGCCGCTGGCGCGTGGCCCTGCGCCCCGACCGGGATGCGCCGTTGCAGCAGCAGGAGCACCTGGCCACCACCCTGTTCGTCGGCAACAACCCACTGCAGCTGGAGCGCGTGGGGATTGACGAGGCCCGCGCCGTGGCCGATGGCCGGCATCTGGCCGCCGTGCTGCTGCTGCCCCAGGCCAGCGAGGCCCCGGCGCGCGTGGTCTGGAATGCGGTGATGGGACGGCTGGCCCAGGACGATGCCGTCGCCAGCCTGGCCTGTACCGAGCTGGTGGCGGAACCAGCAGGACGGCGTCCTCGCCGCATGAAGGTAGCCTTCGATGGCGAACGCGAATGGATGGCGCCGCCCATCCGCTTTCGCCTGGGTGAGAAGCCGCTGTGGCTGGTGGTGCCTGCCCCGGCAGAGCCCGCCTCCTCCTGACCGCCGAGTGAGGAACAAGGAGCGCCCATGGCCTTGCTCATGCATTTGTCGGACCTGCATTTCGGCGCCCACGATCAGGCCGTGTGCGCCGCCGTGGCGAGACTGGCGGCCCGGCTGCCGGTAACGCTGCTGGTGGTCTCCGGGGACCTGACCCAGCGCGCCACGGCCGCGCAATTTGCCCAGGCGCGGGAGTTTCTCGACAGCCTTTCCGTGCCCCGGCGACTGGTGGTGCCCGGCAACCACGATCTGCCGCTGCTCGCCTGGTGGGAACGGCTGGGTGGCCACGCCCACGACCGCTATGTGCGCTGGATCGATTCCGAACTGCAGCCCTGGTGCGCCGTGCCAGGCTTTTGCGTGATCGGCGTGGACACCACACGCTGGTGGCGCCACCAGCGCGGCAGCCTGTCGGCTGGGCAGATCCTGCACGTGGCGCAGCGCCTGGAGCAGGCCAGCCCCGCCGACTGGCGCATCGTCGTCAGCCACCACCCGCTGGCTGCGGCCCACGAAGAGGACCGCAGCCACCGTCCTCACCGCGCCGCGCAGGCCCTGGCCCGCTGGCGCGATGCCGGAGCGCAACTGGTGCTCTCGGGCCATGGGCATGACCCCGGCCTGGTCCAGCCCCTGCCCGGGCTGTGGGCAGCGCAGGCGGGCACCGCGGTCTCGGTGCGGCTGCGCGCCCATGCGCCCAACAGCCTGTTCACCCTGGAGCATCGGGATGGCGCCACAGGCCAGGACTGGCGCCGGCAGCTCACGCGCTGGGACTATTCGCGGCAGGCCGGTGAATTCCTGCCCGTGCAAAGGCATGTGCTGGATCCCCTGCCCACTGCCCGGACTTGAGATCGCACAGGCCGTTCGTGGGACTTGCCTTTGTATTGCACAATCCATCGCCTGGCGCGCACAGAAGGCAACCGTCGACCAAGTTTGCATGCTGTCCTACGTGATGGAGGGCGGCGGGTGTGGATGATCAGCCCTCGTCCATGCTGCCTTTTTGATAGCAGCATGACGCACTGCAACAAAGAGATATGCGAATCCTGTACGTTGAAGACAATGCCGACCTGCGAGAAACCATTGGCCTGCTGATGGAGAGCGAATCCCGTTTCGTGACCAGTTGCGCCACTGCCGAGCAGGCCCTGGAACTGGATGCGGGCCAGCCTTTCGACGTGGTGGTCTCCGATGTCAGTCTGCCGGGCCTGTCCGGCACCGATCTGGCGCGGCAGCTGCTGCAGGCCGATGCGCAGCGCTGGATCATCCTGTGCTCCGGCTACGACCTGGGACCCTACCCGGCCGCCTGGGGTCCCCAGGTGCGGACCTTGCTCAAGCCCTTCGAGATCGAGGACCTGGAAACGCTGCTGGACTCCATACAGGAAGCGCTGCACACCAGGCCCGTCCACTGAGCCCATTTTCCCGAGACCGGCCTGCCGGTCCATCGGCTCCCGCCGTCACAGCACGGCCTTGGAGCCTCCCGCTGCCATCTCGCGCGGCAACTCCACCCTGAAGCTGGTCACGCCATCGGCGGAGTGCACATCGATGCGCCCGTTGTGCGAACGCACGATCTGGTGCGCGATGAAAAGCCCCAGGCCCAGGCCCTGGTGCTGGCCCGGCTTGCGCTCTCCTCCGCGAAACGGGTTGAACAGGGTGGGCATCAGCTCCGCAGGAATGGTGCCGCCGTTGCGCACCGTGATGACCACGCAATGGTCCTGCCTGCCATCGGCCGTCACCTGCACAGGCTGCGCCGGATCGCCATGGTGCATGGCGTTGCCCACCAGATTGGTGAGCACCTGGCACAGGCGTTCGCCATCCCAGGTGCCATCGAGATTGCCCAGCATCTCGCTGTCCAGGCGCCGCTGCGGAAAACCCGTCTCCACTTCCTGCAGCGTGCGCTGCAGCAGCGCTTGCAAGCTGGTAGGCCGCGGTGACAGCGGCAGGCCTTCCGCCTGGCGGATGCGGGTGACGTCCAGCAGGTCCTCGATCATGCGCGACATGCGCTGGCTGCTGCTGAGCATGCGCTCGGCCATGCTGGCCACCTTGCCCGTATCGGGCTGGCGCGTGAGCAACGTGGCGGCGGCCTTGATGGATTGCAGCGGCGTGCGCAGGTCGTGGCTGAGCACGGCCATGAACATCTCGTTGATGCGCAGCGCCTCGGTGCGTTCCTGCAGCTGATGGGCCAGTGCCTGCTTGCGCTGGTGCAGCTCGAAGAACACATTGGCCTTGGTGGTCAGCATGTGGGGATCGATGGGCTTGTACAGGAAGTCCACGGCGCCGCTCTCATAGCCACGGAACTGCCAGTTGTGCTCGCGCGAGCCGGCCGTCATGAAGATGAGCGGGATATGGCGCGTGCGCTCGCTGCCGCGGATCAGCTCGGCCAGCTCGAAACCGTTCATCTCGGGCATCTGCACATCCAGCAGGGCCAGGGCCACGTCGCTGTGGTTGAGCAGCAGCTCCAGCGCCTCGGGGCCGGACTGGGCCTTGAGGAATTCGATGCCGTCGCGTTGCAGCAGCGCCTCGATGGCGATCAGGTTCTCGGCGATGTCATCGACGATCAAGCATTTGACGCGATCTGTATGGGGCATGGATTCTCTCTCGGTATTTAGTCTTGTGGGGGCGTGCCGGCTGGACATTCAAAGCCTTCCCTGGCGGTGCAGCGATGCAATGAGGGAGGCAATGCCTTCGGGCGCCAGCGCCTGGGCCTGCGGCACGCGGGCCAGCGCCGCCAGCGGCATGGTGGGCATGCGGGCGCCGTCGGGCGCCTGCACCACGGCCAGGCCACCGGCGGCGTGCACGCTGGCCATGCCCTGCGCGCCGTCGTCATTGGCGCCGGACAGCAGCACCGCCAGCAGCCGCTCGCCATAGCAATCCGCAGCGGACTCGAACAGCACGTCGATGGAGGGCCGCGAAAAATGCCAGGGCGCATCCAGCGACAGCGCCAGCCGGGGGCCGCTGTCCACCAGCAGGTGATAGTCGGCCGGGGCGAAGTACAGGCACCCAGGCTCGATCCATTGCTGGTCCTGCACCTCGCGCACCGGCACGGCGCAGCGCGGGCCGAAGAGCTGGGCCAGCAGGCTGCGGCGATCGCGCGGCAGGTGCAGCACCACCAGCACCGAGGCGCGCAGGCTGGCCGGCAGCGCGGGCAGCACCACCGATAGCGCGTCGAGCGCGCCGGCCGAGCCGCCGATCACGATGGCCTCGTAGGCTGTGGCGGCGTCGGAGGCGGGTGTGTTCGTGGTCACGGGCATCACAGCCCGGCCTTCTTGCGGTAGATGCGGTCCTCGAGCACGAAGTCCTCGAAGGCCTCCGAATGCCCTGAAAACCGCAGCGACTCCTTGGAGCCCAGCCCCAGGAATCCGCGATGGCACAGCGCATCGCGGAACAGGCCCAGCGCCCGGTCCTGCAGCTCGCGCTCGAAATAGATCAGCACGTTGCGGCAGGACACCAGGTGCATTTCGGCGAACACGCTGTCGGTGGCCAGGCTGTGGTCGGAGAACACCATGTGCTCGCGCAGCCCCTTGTCGAAGACCACGCGGCCGTAGCGCGCCGTGTAGTAGTGCGACAGCGAGCTGTGCCCGCCCGAGCGCGCATGGTTGTCGGTGAAGGCCGCCACGCGCGACATGTCGAACACGCCCTGCTCGGCCGCGCGCAGCGCATGCGGATTGATGTCGGTGGCATAGATCAGGGTGCGGTCCAGCAGGCCCTCCTCCTCCAGCAGGATGGCCAGCGAATACACCTCCTCGCCCGCGCTGCAGCCGGCCACCCAGACCTTGAGCGAGGGATAGGTGCGCAGCAGCGGCACCACCTCGGTGCGCAGCGCCCGGAAATAGCTCGGGTCGCGGAACATGTCGCTGACCTGGACCGTGAGGTATTCCAGCAGCGCCGGGAACACGCTTGCATCATGCAATACGCGGTCCTGCAGCTGCGACAGCGTCTGGCAGCCGAACTGCACCAGGGCCGTCTGCAGGCGCCGCTTGAGCGAGGCCTGGGCATAGCCCCGGAAGTCGTAGTGGTAGCGGTGGTAGATGGCGTCGATCAGCAGGCGCTGCTCGATGTCGGCGGTGCGGGCTTTTTTCAGCTGAGGCATCGCGTCCTCCTTGCTACTTGGGCATCCACACCCGCACCAGCGACAGCAGCTTTTCCACGTCCAGCGGTTTGGCGATGTAGTCGTTGGCACCGGCGGCCAGGCATTTCTCCTGGTCGTCCTTCATGGCCTTGGCGGTCAGGGCGATGATGGGCAGGCGGCGCCATTGCGGCCGGTTGCGGATCTCGCGCATGGCGGTGTAGCCATCCATCTCGGGCATCATGATGTCCATCAGCACCAGGTCGATACCGGCCTGCGCCGCGCCGCGAGACTCCAGCGCCTCCAGCGCCTCGCGCCCGTTGCGCGCGATCTCCACGCGGATGCCCGTGGGCTCCAGGATGCTGGACAGCGCAAACACGTTGCGCACATCGTCTTCCACCACCAGCACCGTGCGCCCTTCCAGCGCAGACTCGCGGCTGCGCGCGACCTGCAGCATCTGGCGGTGCTCGGCCGACAGCTCCGACTCCACCTGGTGCAGGAACAGCGTGACCTCGTCGAGCAGGCGCTCGGGCGAGCGCGCGTCCTTGATGATGATGGACTTGGAAAAGCGCCGCAGCTGCTGCTCTTCATCGCGCGACAGCGCCCGGCCCGTGTAGACGATGACAGGCGGGAAGGAAACATCGTCCTGGTCCGTCATGCGCTGCAGCAGCTCGTAGCCGCTGATGTCAGGCAGGTTCAGGTCCATCACCATGCAGTCGAATGTGGAGCCGCGCAGATGATCCAGCGCGGCGGCCGCCGTGCCCGCGCAGACGATGTCCACATCGCTGCGGCTGAGCAGGTGGCGCACGCTCTCGCGCTGGCGCTCGTCATCCTCCACCACCAGCACGCGGCGCAGGTCCTGGGTGAACTTGGCCTCCAGCCGCTGCAGGGCGTGGACCAGTTCCTCGCGCTTGACGGGCTTGAGCGCGTAGCCGACGGCACCCCGCCCCATGGCTTCCTGCGAATAGTCCGCGACCGAGACCACGTGCACGGGAATGTGGCGCGTGGCCGGGTTGCGCTTGAGCTGGTCCAGCACGCCCAGGCCCGAGAAATCGGGCAGGTTGATATCGAGCACGATGGCGTTGGGCTGATTGTCGGCCGCCATGGACAGGCCGTCGGACGCCGTATTGGCCACGTCGCACTCGAAATCCATCTCGCGTGCCAGCTCCGACAGGATGTCCGCGAAGCGCAGGTCATCCTCGATCACGAGGATGCGGCGCCCGCTCTGACCCCTCTTGCGCAGGGCGTCCGTTGCCGCCGACGCGGCAGGTGCCATGGCAGGCGACATGGGCGGCGCGAACGCAGGTGCGGCGGGCGCAACGTTGGCCGTTGCGAGCACGGGCACGGACGACGCTGCCAAGGCCTCTCGCAGCCCCTGCGGCTGAGGCTGCGGTGCGGCAGTCGGGGCCGTGGCCGGGCCGGACTCGGCCGACTCCAGGCTCACGGGCACGGTCAGTGTGAAAACGCTGCCCTGGCCAGGCGTGCTGGAGACGGTCAGCGTGCCGCCCAGCAGCCCCGCCAGATCACGCGATATCGACAGGCCCAGGCCCGTGCCGCCGAACTTGCGGTGCGTGCTGCCATCGGCCTGGCGGAAGGCATCGAAGATGAATTGCTGCTGCTGCTCGGCAATGCCGATGCCGGTATCTCGCACCGCGAAAGACAGCATGCCCTGGGGCGCGCAGGACACCTGCAGGCCCACCGAGCCCTTGGCCGTGAACTTGAGCGCGTTGGACAACAGGTTCTTGAGCACCTGGGCCAGCCGCATGGGATCGGTCTGCATGGTGGCGGGCACGCCCGGGTCCACGGTCCAGGACAGCTCCAGGCCCTTTTCGCGGGCAATCGGGCGCAGCGGCTCCATCAGCGTCTGCAGCGCCGTGGCAATGGTCACGGGCTCGGCGACCACGGTGACCTGGCCGGCCTCGATCTTGGACAGGTCCAGGATGTCGTTGATCAGCGCCAGCAGGTCGCTGCCTGCGGCGTGGATGGTCTGCGCGTACTTGATCTGCTCGGCCTGCAGATTGCCCGGCCTGTTGTCGGCCAGCAGCTTGGCCAGGATCAGGGTGGAGTTCAGCGGCGTGCGCAGTTCGTGGCTCATATTGGCCAGGAACTCGCTCTTGTACTGGCTGGCCAGCTCCAGCTCGCGGGCCTTGTCGGTCAGCGCGCCCTGGGCGCGCAGCAACTGCTCGCGCTGGTACTCCAGCTGCTGGGTCTGCTCTTCCAGGTGGGCATTGGTCTGCTCCAGCTCGGTCTGCTGGTGCTCCATCTGGGTCTGCGACTCCTGCAGGATGCGGCTTTGCTGCTCCAGCTCCTCGTTGCTCACGCGCAGCTCTTCCTGCTGGGCTTGCAGCTCTTCCGACTGGCGGCGCGTTTCCTCCAGCAAGGTCTCCAGGCGCGAACGGTCCAGGCCCGAGCGAATGGCCACGGCCAGCGATTCGGAGGCGCGCTCCAGCAGGCTGCGCTCGGCTTCGCCCACGGGGCGCAGAAAGCCCAGTTCGATCACGGCGAACACTTCGCCGTTTTCCATGGCGGGCACCAGCATCAGCTGCAAGGGGCTGGACTGGCCGGTGCCCGAGGAAATCTGCAAATGCTGGGCAGGCACATCGCTGACATGCAGCAGCTTGCGCGACGCGGCCGCCTGGCCCGCCAGCCCCTCGCCGGGCAGCAGCTTTTGCTGCAGTCGCTCGCGCGGCAGGGCATAGCCGCCGAACAGGCGCAACCCGCCATCGGCGCAGTCCACCACATAGCCGGCGCCCACATCGGCACGCAAATAGTTGGCCAGGTACTCCAGCGCCTTCTGGCCCAGGTCTTCCAGCCGGTGGTCTCCCTGCAACTGCTGCCCCAGGCCGGAAAGACCGGACGTCACCCACGACTGGCGGGCCTTGACGCGGTACTCGCGCACCGTCAGCGCGGCCGATGCCAGGATCAGGCCCAGCAGGATGAGGGAGCCGCCCCAGGAATAGTAGGTCGAGGTGGTGGATGCCTCCACCCACAGCTGGCGACGCTGGGCCAGCTCCCGTGTCTGGTGCGTGTAGAGGTCGTCGATCAGCTCGCGCAGCCGGTCCATGGCGTTCTTGCCCACGTCCAGGCGCACCAGGGCCATGGCGGCGTCCAGATCGCCGGACTTGCGCAGGTCTATGGTCTCCTGCAGCTCGCGCAGCTTCTGGGCCGATATCTCCTCGATCTGCGCCAGCAGCCGGTGCTGGTCGGAGTCATTGGAAGTGCGCGCCTTGAGCGCCTCCAGCTGCTGCATCAGCACATCGCGTGCCTGCTGGTAGGGCTGCAGGTAGGCCGGGTCGCCCGTGAGCAGAAAACCGCGCTGCCCGGTCTCAGCGTCCTTGAGCGAAGCATTGAGCTGGCTGAGCTGGCGCATGGCCAGTGTCGTGCGGTCCATGGCCACCACGGCCTGGCCTCGCGTCTCAGACGCCCTGAAATTGACGAAGGCAATGACCAGGGTGGCCAGTGCCGCCGCGCCAAAGCCGGCAACAAGTGTCCATGGAATGGCAAAGCGCTGGGTGCTCTGATTGCGGGAGGATCGTGGCATGCAGTGGAGTTTCTGGCAGGAAGGGACGGGGAAATCCGCCAAGGACTGTAAACGTTTTGCGCAGCCCTCGGCAGCACTGTGGCGCAGCTTGCGCTGGTTTCGGCGGCGCGCGACGCCCGCAGGCGCCATTGCAGCCGTTAACATGGCCCGATACTCTCCTTCCGGCACCCCGCTGCGGGCGTCGGCCCACTTTCCAGGACCCATTGCATGAAAACCTTTGCCATCACCGTCGCATCGCTGGCCGCTGCCGCTTCGCTGGTGTCCACCAGCGCCAGCGCTGCGGCTTCGATCTTCCTCAACGACACCATCGCCGCGCGCATTCCCGCCAGGGACCTGCCCGATGCCAAGGCCGCCGTGGCCAAGGTGCTCAACGAGGCCGCCGACGGCTCCGTGACCGAATGGACCAGCGGCCCGAACCGAACCAACCAGCGCGTGACGTTGGCCTTGCAGCCGCAGCAGACCGTGCAGACCGGGACGGCCGGAAGCTGCCGCCTGCTGTCGGCCGATGTGCGCCTGAAAAAGACCTCGGAAAACTGGCGCTTCTGGTTCTGCAAGCAGCCCGACGGATCGTGGAAGGCCAGCGGCAGCCAGCCCTGAGCAAGGATTGCGGTGGTCGGCGACCGGGAATCCGGCATGGACCTACGCCACCAGCCCTGGGCGCGTGGGAGCATGTCGGCCGGAAGATAGACCACCGGAGAACAACCATGCCCCATGAATTTGTGCATACCACGACACTTGCCAGACGGCTGGCCCTGGGCGTCGCCGCAAGCTCTTTGCTGACGCTGGCCGCCTGCTCGGGCGAGACCTCGTCGCAGCGCGCGGGATTTCCCATGGCCGAAGTGCCGCGCTTCAACCAGCCGCCACCGGACAAGCCCCTGCTGGGCCAGCCCGTGATCACGGCCGAGCAGGTCATGCCCCATGCCAAGGGCGACCCGCATGAGCCGTTGCCGGCTGCCGCGCCGCTGCCCGCCCGGGCGTCTGAACCGGCAAGCGGGTCAGGTGCCACCAACAAGGAAGATGCAGGCGGCGTGAATCCGGCCGCCGGCCAGGCCGCCGCCATCACCGACGGCCAGGGAGAGGGCTCCAAGTACGAGCTGGGCGCCCCCAAGTAACCTGGCCGGGCTCAGAACGAGGTCCAGTCCCCATCGTCCTTGCCAGTGGCGGGCACGGACTGCCGGGAGGCCGGCAGCTTGGCGGCTGCAGGCTTGGCGGCGGGTGCGCCCGGGGACGCAGCAGCCGCAGGCGCGGCCAGCGGCCTGGCAGGAGCGCGCATCTGCGCTGCCGCAGGCTGTGCACGCCCGGCAGGGGCCGGGGCTGGGGCCACCGCCGGACGAGCGGACGCCACGCCCTCGATACGGAATACGCTCACTGCAGCGGCCAGCTGGTGCACCTGGGATTTGAGCGAGCCGGTTGCAGCGGCCGCCTCCTCGACCAGCGCCGCATTCTGCTGTGTCACCGTGTCCATCTGCGAAATCGCCTGGTGCACCTGGTTGATGCCGCTGCTCTGCTCCTGGCTGGCGGCGGTGATCTCGGCGACCAGGTCGCTGACCTGCTGCACGCTTTGCACGATGCCGTCCATGGTGCGTCCGGCCTCGGCCACCTGGCGCGTGCCCGCCTCCACCTTGGAGACCGAGTCGGCAATCAGGTCCTTGATGTCCTTGGCCGCCGAGGCGCTGCGCTGCGCCAGCGCGCGCACCTCACCGGCCACCACGGCAAAGCCGCGGCCCTGCTCGCCGGCGCGCGCCGCTTCCACGGCGGCGTTCAGCGCCAGGATGTTGGTCTGGAAGGCAATGGAGTCGATCACGCCGATGATGTCGGCAATCTTGCGGCTGGACTCGCTGATGCCGCCCATGGTGTCCACCACGCCCGCCACCACCTTGCCGCCCTGCACGGCTGTCTGCGACGCCGAAGCGGCCAGCTGATTGGCCTGGCGCGCGTTCTCTGCGTTCTGCTTGACCGTGCTGGTCAGCTCCTCCATGGCAGCGGCCGTCTGCTCCAGCGAGCTGGCCTGCTGCTCGGTGCGCGAGGACAGGTCCTGGTTGCCCGCGTCGATCTCGCCCGAAGCCGTGGCAATGCTGTCAGCACCCGAGCGCACCTGCCCCACGACCTGGGCCAGGTTGTCGTTCATCTGGCGCAGCGCCTGCAGCAACTGGCCCGTTTCATCGCGCGAATCGACGGTGATGCGGCTGGTCAGGTCGTTGTTGGCCACGGTGCGCGCCACGCGCAGGGCCTCGGCCAGCGGCCTGGTGATGCCGCGCGTGATCCACCAGGCGGCCAGCGCGCCCAGCACAAAGGCCAGCGAGACCACCGTGATGATGGCGGCTCGACTGGCCGAGAAGCGCACCAGCACATCGGCGGCGGAGCTGTCGATGGCCGCGCGCTGCATGTCCAGCAGGCGCTGGACCATGTCGATATAGCGCTGCGTGGCGGGCTGGTATTGCTGGGTGAACAGGCGCTCGGCGTCTTCGGCGCGGCCCTCGGCCTTGGCCTTGGTCACCACGTCGCGGCCCGCCAGATAGCCGGCGCGCGCCTTCTTGATCTCGACCCAGATGTCCTTTTCCTCCTGGGTCTGCAGCAGCGGCTCGATGCGGTCCTGCAGCTTGCTGGACTGGCGCGAGGACTCGGCTGCGTCTTCGGCGAAGAAGGTGGCCAGCGAGGGATCGCTGCTCTTGGCAATGGCCGTGGTGCGGCGCGAACCCGAGTGGATGTTGCGGAACCAGTCGCTGATCATCCGCTCCTTGGCCAGGGCCACCTCGGTGATTTCCGTGGTCGAGCGGGCCATGTGCCCCATGCTGACGATGCTGGTGACACTGATGAGCAGCATGATCAGCAAAAGAATGGTGAAACCGCCTCCGAGACGAAGGCCTATGCGCAGATTTTTCATGATGGGGAAACAGGATGCGGGACGGAAACGCGGCAAAAACTAGTTCTTGAGGTAGGCGTCCAGCACCATGCGATTCCAGTTGGCCGAGCCGACCAGGGAATCGCCGAGCTTCTCGGCCGTCGCCACCACGGCGCTTTGCTGCTGCTGCAGCGCCTTGACCCGGTCGCCCAGGCTTGCCATGGACGAACTCAGGCGGCTGCCCGTGGACAGTGCATCGTTGGCGCTGTTTTCCACCGCCTTGCCAATGCCGGCCAGGGCCGAGGTCACGCCTGCGGGATCTGTGGCCATGGACTTTTCCAGGGCCTTGGCGTCCACCGCCAGCGTGCCGTCCTGGCGCTGGATGATGCCGATCCTGGCCAGGCTGGGCGAAGTCGCGCTGCCCGTGACACTCATGATGGCCGCACGCAGCTCGCGCAGCGCGCGGGTGGCACCCACATCGGTGGTGGAGCCGGCTGCCGCGCTGGCATTGCCCTTGGCCGCGCTGGCGTTGTAGCGCGCCACCAGCTTTTCCAGCGCACCTTGGACCGACTGGGTGGTGCTGGTCGCCGTGAGGGCCGCCATCTCCTTGCCCGCCGTGGCCAGATCCACCAGGGACGACTTGAACTGCCCCAGCGCCGACAGCGAGGTAGAGCCCGCCTGGGCCTGGGCCGCAATGCGCTCGTGCGCCTTGGACAGCGAAGGCGCCAGCTTGCGGACTTTCTCCGCTTCGGTGGCCTCCGTCTTGGTGCTGTCCGTCTTCGTGGCGCCGGCCTGCGCATCGCTCTTCTTGATGACCGAGTCCGAAGCCGTCTGCGCCGTGGTGCTGCTGTTGAGCCTGGACTGGGCTCGGGCCAACAGGCTTTGCACATTCAGGTTGTCGGTTCTGATGCTCATGTTCTCTTCCCTGTAAGTTTGCGGATGGTGCGGGCGCAGGGCCCGTCCACGGTTTGGCAGGGAGACTACCGGGACGCCGCCGCCGCAATGCAGGGATAAGCGGGCCGCTTACCCGCGACTTGCAGCCTTTGCCGGGCCGGATGCACGCCCGCCTTCGCCCAGCGGCCCGTGCGCCCATGAAAAAGGGCCTCCGAAGAGGCCCGTTCCACACATCCCGACCATCAAGCCGTCTGCTGCAGGGCTCCGTAGCGCTCGCGCGCCGTCTGCAGCATGTAGAAGGTGATGCGCTTGACCTCGGCACGGCTGTCGGCGATGTGCTGCTTCAGGCAGGACTGGGCCAGCGCGGCATCGCCGGCCTCGATGGCGGCAAGAATGGCGGCATGGTCGTCATAGGTTGCCGAGACGCGCGGCAGCTTGATCACATCCAGGCGGCGGATGATGCGGATGCGCTCTGTAATGTCCAGGTGGATGCGCGCCATCTCCTGGTTGCCGGTCGCGGCCACCAGGCCGGTATGGAAGGCCTCGTCCAGCGAGGCCACGACGGCGGGGTCGGTCTCGCGCTGCTCCTCGGGCACGCACCAGACTTCGCGCAGCGGCTGCAATGACTGCAGCGATTCGCCCACCAGGCTGGCCACGGCGCTGGTCTCCATCAGGGTGCGCACCTCGTACAGATCCTCGAAGTACTTGAAGTCGAAGGCCTTGATCTGCCATCCGCTCTTGAAGTGCACATCCACATAGCCATCGCGCTGCAACCAGAACAGCGCCTGGCGCACGGGCGTGCGGCTGACCTGCATGCGCGTGGCGATCTCGCCTTCGCTGAAACGGTCGCCAGGCAGCAGACGGAAATCGAAGATGTCGTTCTTCAGGCAGGCGTAGATCTGCGCAGCCAGCGAATGCGCGCTGCTTGCAGGCCCCTGGCGCGTCTCGCACACCGGCGAGGAAACAACCGCGATGCTCATGCGACTGCCACGCCTGCTGGAGCACGCAGGCCTTGCCGCTGGCCGCCGCCAAGGCCTGGCAACGACATGCCCGGAGCCCTGAAGAAGGGCCAGGCCTTGCCTTCGACACCGGACTCGCGCATGGCCGAAGACAGGGTATACGCCGACCGCAGCAGCAATACCATTGCCTGATTTGCGATCAGGCAATGGGCAATGGTCCATTCACGCATTTAGTACTCTTTCTTGTACACAAGTTGGCAGTGGGATTTATTAAAGAAACGAATTGCGTTTTAATAATTGGACCTACAAGAATATCCTCGACAACGGCCGATCTTCGTGTATGCTCCGCGACTTGCCGCCGCAAAGGCCATACACACCATAGCGTTTGGCAGCCCCCGGCACCAGACATTCAAAGTGACTGGACCAACACCAACAGGAACCCACTCGCGGTAATCCTGCGCATATTTGCGCCAATCCATTTTTTTCCGAGAGTTTCTGCACACACCTGGTGCAACGAGCGCATCAATTCCCCATGCCTGCGGCCATGGGTTTGTGTATTTGTTAAATATTGCAAGATATTGAGGCATTCAGCCTCTGACAGGAATGGAAGGCAGCCTCCTGTCAAGGAACTGACATGTGAATCTGCTAGCAGCGGCCTTTGCGTGCAGAGACAAGGCACGTCCTGCCCGATATTCCATCCACCGCTCGATTCCAGCTTTCCATACTGGAAAGCCTCCATCGATGGATGGAGGCCATATTCCCGCGCATCCACGGCAAACCCACGCCGGATGCATCCGACGCGGGTTTGCCGCAGCAGCAAGCCTGCGCAAGAAGACTCAGGCTTCGCGGTTTTCCTTGATGTTGAAGCCCATCTGGCTCTCGGCGCCCTTGCCGCCCTGGTTGGTCTGTTCCCAGTACTGGGTCTTGACCTTGGCAGCCTGGAACGAGTAGTTGACAGTCACGGTGTCAGAGGAGTTGGCGCCGCTGACGGTCACGTTCGTCACCATGACGTCGGTCAGGGTGATCTTGGTGAACTCGATCTGCGAGCCACCGGCCTTGCACAGCGAGATGTCGACCTGGCCCAGGTGCTTGCCCGTGGCGCAGTGCTTGAGCACGGCGGGGTAGCACTTGTCCACCTTGGCGATGACGTTCAGGTCATGGAAGCTCACCTTGCCGGCGCCGGCACCGCCGCCGCTGGCCATGGTGTTGGGCTGGGTCGCGCCCCAGGTGAAGGAGTCGATGTCGGTCCAGCCCTTGTGGTTGGAATCCTGGGATTCGCCACTGGCGCCCTCGACCTTCATGAACATATCAACGGACATTGCACACCTCTCGAATTAATGGATTAAACGTTCGCATGCAACCCAATAGCCCGACTGCATCGGATGGTTCACACGCGAACAAAGGGGAAAACCACTCCCGGGCAGATCGCACGAAACCGATTCACTGAACATGTGATTCAGATCAGTGCGGCGCATACCCTGGATGGTCAAGGAATGTATTGACAATCGCCTGCAATCCTCACTGTCGTGAACCGCCCTCCTTTGTTGGAGCCGCGATGATAGTGGATAAGATCGGAAAAATACAAACAATTGGCCCGACTGAATTGTTACAGCCGATACATCTGAAAAAAAATGTATCCATCGCTTATCCATTCGATACGTGTCATGGCTTTTTGCAGAACTCAAGCTACACTCACGCCGCATTCGGAGTCCGATTGAAATACGATCTTGTATTCATGACGAGTCCATGACGTTCGTCTTTGGCCCCCGGCTTCAGACAATTGGCTGATCGAGGAAAACCAGCGGTTGCATAGACAGATTGCCGGTGCGATGCCGGCTTTGTGCTTGTCCAATGGCCTCGAACAGATTCGGCACCCTGGCACTGCGACAGACCTCGCCCGCCAGCGTGTGAAACAACATCTTGGGTGGGATTGCATGGATAGCGAAGCAGCATGTTCGACCAACTGCCTTCCGGCAGGTGTCCAGATTGGCGAATACCGCGTGCTCGATGTCATCGGCGAAGGCGGTTTCGGCATCGTCTACAAGGCCCGTGACCTCTCGCTGGACCGCGAGGTCGCGATCAAGGAGTACATGCCTTCGGCACTGGCCGGTCGGCAAAGCTCCCATCAGGTGCATGTGCGCTCGCAGCACCGTGGCGCCTTCGACGCCGGGCTGCGCAGCTTCATCAACGAGGCCCGCCTGCTGGCGCGCTTCTCCCACCCCACCCTGGTGCATGTCTACCGATTCTTCGAAGCCGGCGGCACGGCCTACATGGTGATGCGCCACTACGAGGGCCAGACGCTGGGCCAGGTGCTGAAGGCATCGTCCGGCCGCATGGATCAGGCCGGGCTCAGCGCGCTGCTGGTCCCCTTGCTGGACGTGCTGGAAGTGCTGCATGCGCAGGACTGCTTCCACCGCGACATCGCGCCGGACAACATCTTCGTGCAGCGCGATGGCAGCCCCGTGCTGCTGGATTTCGGCGCCGCGCGCCGCATCATCGGCGACATGACCCAGGCGCTGACCATGGTGCTCAAGCCCGGTTTTGCGCCCATCGAGCAATACGTGGACGACGGCGCCATGCCCCAAGGCGCGTGGACGGACATCTACCAGGTCGGCGCACTGATCCACCAGGCCGCCACGGGCCGCATCCCGGCCACCTCGGTCGCGCGCATGGTCACCGATCCCATGCAGCCGCTGACCTCCGAACAGGTCCCGGGCTACTCCGATGCTTTCCTGCAGGGCATGCAAAGGGCGCTGGCGGTGCGCCCCCAGGATCGCCCCCAGTCCATTGCCGAGCTGCGCAGCCTGCTGGGCCTGTCCACCGACGCCCGGGCAGCGCCTGCGCCGGGGGAGCCCAGCCCCATCTACATCCCGATCACGCCGCCTGCGTCCGTACAGGCCGCCATGGCCACCCAGTCGGCAGCCGTGCAGGCGCCGCGCTTCGTGCCGATCACGGAAATCTTCGTTCCTGCAGCAGCGCCGCAGGCAGCGCCCGCGACCACGGCCATGCCCGTGCCTGCGGTCCCGCCTGTTGCATCTGTTGCATCGGTCCCTCCTGTCGCCACGGTCGCACCGGTGCCGCCCGCTCCCACCACGCCTGGGGGTTTGGCAACAGGCGGCCCTGCCCAGCCATCTGCAGCCGCAGCCGCGCCCCAGATGACGCCTCAGGCATCTGCCGCCGATCCCATGAACCTGGACAACGGTCCGTACATCGACATCGACCAGGCACTGCCCCCCGCTCAGCCTGCGCAGCCCCCGGTTCAGGCGCAGGCGCCTGCATCCCAACAGCCCGCCTCAGCACCCGCCGTTCAGGGCGCGCCCGCAGGGGTGCAGCCTCCGGCCGCTGTCGTCCAGGCAGTGCCCAAGGCCAGGCGCAGCGGCATGGCCGTGCCGATGGCCATCGGCGCCCTGGTGCTGGCGGCCATCGCGGGCGGCGGCGTGCTGTGGTACGACCATTCCCAGGACCAGGCCCGTGCCAAGACCCTGGCAGCGCGCGACAGCCTGGCCTGGCAGCAGGCCCAAAGCCAGTCCAGCCTGGCCCGCCTGCAGGACTACCTGGACAGCTTCCCCGAAGGACAGCACCGCACCGAGGCCCAGGCGCTGCTCAAGCAATTGCTCAACGAGGCCTCGCTGGCCTCCACGGAGCAGGTGCAGCCGATGACACCGCCGGAGCAGGCCGCGCTGGCTGAACTCCCCCCTTCCCAGCCCGAGCAGGGCGCGCCCGTCGCCCCCGTCACGGTGGCCGCGGTGCCCGAGCCGTTGCCCACCGAGCCGCCCAAGACCGAAGCCCGCCCCGCCAAGCCCGCAGCGGCCACAGGCAAGGTGGTGTTCCGGGTCGTGCCCTGGGGCTATGTCTCCGTGAACCGCGCCCCGGCACGGACCAGCCCGCCGCTGACCCAGATGGAGTTGCCGGAGGGCGAGTACCGCATCGACATCAGCAACCCGGGTGCGGCCTCTACGGTGACCAAGACCATCACGGTCACCAAGGGCGAGTCGGTGACCGTGAACCATCTTTTCGAATGAGCGCGGCGCATGGCTCGACTGATGAACCACCGCTGGCGATGGATGCTGTGCACTGCAGTGCTCGGCCTGCCCTGCCTGGCGCATTCCCAGGCGGCATGCGAGGAGGCCGCGCCGGCCCAAACCGGCTCGGCAGGACGCCCGCAGCTGGCGCAGGGCATTGCGCTGTTCGAGGCGCGCGACCTGGCCCAGGCCGAGCGTGCGCTGCAGGCTGCGCTGTTTGGCGGGCTGGCGGATCCCATGGAGCGGGCCTCCGCCCACAAGTACCTGGCCTACACCTATTGCACGCACAAGGAATGGGCGCGCTGCGAGGCCGCCTTCGACGCCGCGTTCGCCGCCCACCCCGGCTTTGCGCTGCAGGCCTACGAGACCACGGGTACGCCGTGGCGGGACGCCTACAGCCGCACCCAGGAACGCTGGACCCAGCGCTGCCCTGCCGCGCAACGGCTGCGCGTGGCAACCGCAGCGCCCACGGCCGGCGGCTTTGCACTGAACAGCCGCGTGATCACATCGATCACCGCACTGACATCGGGCTCGGCCCCGGTGCGCTCCGCCGCACTGGCCGCACGGCCTGAGACGCCACGGACAGATCACAACCTGCGCCTGAGGGTCAGCCCCTGGGCCAACGTGCTGATCAACGGCAAGCCGTCCGGCGTCACCCCTCCCGTCGTGCTGCTCAAGCTGGCGCCAGGCTCCCACACGGTGGAACTGCGCAACCCCGGCTTCGAGAGCTATCGGCAGGTGATCCGCATCACCGACGGCCAGTCGGTGACCCTTTCCCATGACTTTGATGCCCGATGACCATGTCCATGCATATCCCTCACTCCCTCCAGCGCCTGACCCTTGCCCTTGCCGTTGCCTTCGGGCTGGCCGCCTGCGAAACCGCACCCAAGCCGGTGGAGCCCGAGCCAGCACCGCCCGTGGTGCAGGCGCCTGTCGAGCCCGTCAAGCCCGTGGACCCGGTGGTGATCAAGGAGCAGGAGCTGGTCGAGGCCATCCAGCTCTACGTGGATGGCCGCTACGAGGATGCCATCACGGCCCTGACGCCCCTGTCCACCGCGCAGGAGCTGCCGATGAGCAGCCAGGTCAAGGCGCTCAAGTACATCGCCTTCAGCCACTGCGTGGAAGGCCGCCGCAAGCCCTGCCGGCAGCACTTCGACATGGCCCTGGCCCTGGACCCCACCTTCCAGCTGACCGAGGCCGAAAAGGGCCATCCGACCTGGGGCCGGGAATTCAACAATGCCCGCGCCGCGCTGCGCAACAAGCGCCCGGCGCCCGCGCGCAAGGCCTCCTGAGGCCTGCCGAGGCCCCCGACGCTTCCTGAAAACTGCCTAGCCTAAGACTCCATGGACAAAATCGAACTCAGGGTCGTGGACCACGATGGCGTTGCGGTCGACCGCCACTGGCATGCCGTATTCGGCATGGCAGGCGGCACGATCGGACGCAGTGGCCAGAACAAGCTCATCATCTCGGATCCGGACGCTTCCGTGGCGCGCGTGCACGCCATGGTCAGGCTCGATTCCGAGGGAGCCTTTGTTGCGAACCTGAGCGAGCGTGATCCCATCTGGGTGGCAGACCAGCCCGTGCGCTCGGGCCAGGAAGTGGCCCTGACACTGGGCGCGCGCATCCGCATCGGCGCCTACACCCTGGCCGCCGTGGCGCCGGGCACCCCTTTCGAGGCACCGGCCTCGCCCGGTGCAGCCGTGCCGGCGCCTGCCAGCGCAGCATTTGCAGCGGCTGTGACGCCCTCAGCACCTTCTGCGCCCTCAGCACCCTCAACGCCATCGGTTCCCTCGCCGGTCACGGCAATCCCGCAGCCACCGATCCAGCAGCCCCTCGCAGTTGACAGCCCGCTGCAGCCGCAAGCAACGGGGCCGGCAGAAGCTGCGCCACTGGCAGACGTTCTGCCTCCAGCCGCCGCCGGCATCGCCGATCCCTGGGAAGGCCTGACGGCGCTGAGCCTGGATGACATCCAGACCCCGCCTGCGCCTTCTGCCGAGAGTGCAATCCCCCCCGAGCAAGCGGCCATGGCGATGCCGCAGCCGGCCAGGCCGCAGCATCGCCCGCTGCTGATTCCCAATGATTTCGACCCCTTTGCACCGCCGCCCGAGCAGGCTCGGCAGCAGGAAGAAGGCTGGGCCGGCCTGCCCTCGCAAGGCAAGGGCGAGCTGATTCAGCAGCGCCATGACGGCATGGTCCAAACGCTTCCCCTCAAGGGCCTGAGCACCGAGGCACTGCATGACGCCTCCCATACCGGCCTGCCTTCGTGCTTCGAGGCATCGCAAAAGCTCGATCCGCTCGCGCTGTTCGACCAGGGCGGCCTGCCCGGCGACGCAGCGCCGCTGCAACAGGCATCGGGCCGGGGCTCCGAGCTGGGCCAGGCCTTCAACCTGCCGCGCATGCAGCCGCCTGCGCAGCCTGCTGCACAGGGTGCAGCGGCGCCGGCCCAGCCGGCCGGCCTGGAGCCGTCATTGGCGCCTGCGGCGCAGACACAGCAACCTGTACAGGTACAGGCCGCACCAACTGCCGTACCAGTTGCCGTACCAGCTCCCTTACCTGCCGCTGCACCAGTTGCTGCACCGATGGCCACGGCCCCCGCTGCCGCGACGGCCCCCGAAATCCCCGCCGAGCCCGTCGTGCTCGACGGACTGCTGCCCACCAACGGGCTGGACCTGGACATCTTCCAGTCCGGCGCAGGCCAAGCTGCGCCAGCCATCGTTTCTGCCGCAAGCGCTGCCGCCGCTCCCGCCAACACCAGCTCCAGCTCCAGCTCCAGCTCCAGCTCCAGCGCCCACTTCAACGCAGCCTCCAGCATCCTCGGCCAGGGCGCCGCCGCCATTCCCGTCGGCACCCTGCCCTGCACCGCCGCGCCTGTCGATGCTCCGGTGCAGCCCCAGCCGGCCGCCAGCGCCGCCCACGCCGACCTGCAGGCCCTGGCCACGGCCTTCATGGAAGGCGCGGGCCTGAACCCGGCCAAGACCCATTTCGAGGTCACGCCCGAATTCATGCGCACCTTCGGCGAAGCCCTGCGCATTGCCGTGCAGGGCACCATCGACCTGCTGGCGGCGCGCTCCGAGATCAAGCGCGAGTTCCGTGCCGGCGTCACCATCATTGCCACGGGCGCCAACAATCCGCTCAAGTTCCTGCCCAATTCCGAGGGCGTGCTCATGCAGATGGTCCACCAGACCTTCCCGGGCTTCATGAAGCCGCTGCCCGCCATGCAGGACGCCTTCCAGGATCTGCACGTGCACCAGCTGGCCCTGATGGCCGGCATCCGCGCCGCCTATGCCGAGGCCCTGACCCGGTTCGATCCGACCGAGCTGGAGCGCCGCACCGAAACCAACCCCGGCCTGCTGGACAAGCTGCTGACCAATGGCCGCAAGGCTGCGCTGTGGGACGACTACAAGCACAACTTCGACGTGCTGCGCCGCCATGCCGAGGACGATCTGATGGCCTTCTCGGGCCGCACCTTCGTCGAGGCCTACGAAAACGCCGAGCAGTCCGTGAAAGGCCAGCCGTGATCGCCTACCTCGACGGAGACGGCCACCGCTACAGCATCCAGGTGGCCAGCGCATCCCACAGCGGCAGGCGTTCCAGCAACGAAGACGCCATGGGCCTGATGGACCTGGGCGCCGGCGGCCTGTGCTGCACCCTGGCCGATGGGGCTGGCGGGCACGGGCATGGCGAACTTGCCGCCCAGCTCACGGTCCAGGCCGTGCTGGAGGGCTTCCGGGAGAACCCGCTGTTCGCCCCTGCCAGCCTGGCCTCCCTGATTTCCCAGGCGGAGCACCGCGTCAGCGGCCAGCAGTCCACCTCGGCCTCGCGCATGCACATGAGCGCCACCGTGGTGGTGCTGTGCATCGACCCCGGGCAGGGCCGCGCCCTGTGGGCGCACTGGGGCGACTCGCGCCTGTACTGGTTCCGCGCGGGCCGCATGCACCTGCGCACCGAAGACCACAGCCTGGTGCAGCAGCTGCTGCACGCCGGCCTGTACGAAGAGAACGACCCGCGCCGCCTGCCCAACCGCAACGTCCTGGCCGGCGCCATCGGTGCCGAAGGCCAGGTGCCGCCCAGCATCCGCTCCGCCGCCGTGGCCCTGGAGCCCGGCGATGTCTTTTTGCTGTGCTCGGACGGCCTGTGGGAGGGCATGCACGAGTCGGAAATGGAGCAGCTGCTGGCCGCGAGCCAGCGCCCCGACGAATGGATACAGCGCATGGTCGGCCGCGTCGTATCCAGCGGCAATCCGCACCAGGACAACCTCAGCGCGCTGACGGTGTGGATCTGCCCGCGTGACACCAATGACTGATATCGAGACAGGAGAAGCCATGTGGAAATCGCATGCACCGCATGTACCGCAAGCGCGCCGTCAGGCGCTGCAAACGCTGGGCGCCTTGGGCCTGGGCACGGCAATGGCGACCGGCCTGGCCGGCTGCGGCTCCCTCAATCCCCTGAGCCGCGCGCCTGAAGTGGCGCCCACGGCCGTGCCCGCCGCCGTGTTCGAGGTGGTGGCCGACATGGACATCAACCCCGACCGCGAAGGCATCCCCAAGCCCGTGCTGCTGCGCATCTACGAGCTGCGCGCCTCCGCCGCCTTCGACCGCGCCGGCTTCTTCGACCTGCAGGACAAGGACGATGGCCAGCTGGGCAGCGACTTCGTGCGGCGCGAGGAATTCCTGATCGCGCCCGGCCAGCGCCAGGTGATTGAGCGCAAGGGCAACCCCGATGTGCGCGCCTTCGGCCTGTTCGCCGCCTACCGCGATCTGGAGCGCAGCACCTGGCGCGCCTCGGCCGCCGCGCCCAACTCCGTGGAGCTGCGCAGGCGGTGGTGGGGCATGGGCTCCACCGAAAAGCTGCAGCCCGTGCGCTACCAGGTGCACCTGACCCGCGAGGAGGTCACCGTGCGCATCCAACCCGCATCCCAATAAACGCACATCTATCCACCATGGTCTGGCAACGCAAAGTCATCTGGGCCGAAGGCATGTTCCTTCGGCCCCAGCACTTCCAGCAGCAGGAGCGCTTCCTGTTCCGGCAACTGCAGTCGCGCAGCCTGCCGGGACAGCCCTTTTTCTGGGGCTTCTCGGAACTGGAGCTGGACACCGATCTGCTGCGCATGGGCAAGCTGGGCATACGCTCGGCACACGGCGTGCTGCCCGACGGCACGCCGTTCCAGCTGCCGGGCGACGACGAGGCGCCCACCCCGCTGGACATCGGCAAGGACCTCAAGGACGTGGTGGTGCACCTGGCCCTGCCGCTGCGCCGCCTGTCGGGCAGCGAGGTCACCTTTGGCGAAGGCACGCAAAGCCCCGCGCGCTATCTCAGTGACGTGACCGAAGTGGCGGACAGCAACGACGTGGGCGCCCAGCCCGCCGAGGTGCAGCTGGGCCGGCTGCGCCTGAGCCTGCGCCCCGCCCACGAGCTGACCGAAGGCTGGGTCAGCCTGCCCGTGGCCCATGTGGTCGAGCGCCAGGCCAGCGGAGGCGTGCTGCTGGAGCCCGGCTTCATTCCCACCGTGGTCAACAACGGGCCCAGCTCGGTGCTCAATACCTTCTGCAAGGAAATCCACGGCCTGCTGCGCCAGCGCGGCGAGGTTCTGGCCCAGCGCATGATCCAGCCCGAGCGCGGCGGCATCGGCGAGGTCGGCGACTTCCTGCTGCTGCAGCTCATCAACCACTGGACGGGCGCCGCCCAGCACTGGGTGCGCACCGGCAGCATCCATCCCGAGCGCCTGTTCGAGGAACTGCTGCGTCTGGCCGCCGAGCTGACCACCTTCGACCACGAGCGCCGCCGCCCCGAGGTGCTGCCCGCCTACGACCACGACGACCTGCGGCGCAGCTTTCCGCCACTGATGCTGGAGCTGCGGCGCAGCCTGTCCTCGGTGCTGGAGCAAAACGCCATCCAGATCCCGCTGCACGACCGCCAGTACGGCGTGCGCGTGGCGCTGATCCCGTCCACCGAGCTGCTGACCACCTGCGACTTCGTGCTGGCCGCCCATGCCCAGACCACGCCGGAATTCCTGCGCACCCACTTCCCCACCCAGACCAAGCTGGGCCCCGTGGAGCGCATACGCGACCTGGTGAACCTGCACCTGCCCGGCGTCACGCTGCGGCCGCTGCCCATCGCCCCGCGCGAGATCCCCTACCACGCGGGCTACAACTATTTCGAGGTGGATACCACGCACGACCTGTGGAACCAGCTGCAAAGCTCCGGCGGCCTTGCCATGCACGTCTCCGGTGAATTCCCCGACCTGCAGCTGGAGTTCTGGGCCATCCGCCGCTGACGGCGCGACGCATCTTCCGACATGAACAGTTCCAACATCAGCCACCAAATGCCCTGGGGGAGAGACGGCGACGCGGGCCGAGCCGAAGGCGCAGCCAGCGGCGCAACCGCGCCTGCCGGCCAGGAGCCGCTGCGCTCCAACCTGCCCGACGTGGTCAGCGGCGGCAACCCGCTGGTGGCCGCCGCCAACCAGCTGCTGAACCTCATCCCCCAGATCCGCGCCATGGTCACCAACGAAGACCCGCGCGCGCTGCAGCAGCTGCTGCTCGAACACATACGCGAGTTCGAGCAGCGTGCCGGCGCCAGCGGCGTGCCCATGGAAACCATCATCGGCGCACGCTACTGCATCTGCACCGTGCTCGACGAAACCGCCGCCCAGACGCCCTGGGGAAGCGCAGGTATCTGGCCTCACTACAGCCTGCTCGTGGCCCTGCACAACGAAACCTGGGGCGGCGAGAAGTTCTTCCAGCTGCTGGCCCGGCTGGTGCAGACGCCGCACCAGCACATCGACCTCATCGAGCTGCTGTACTACTGCGTGATGCTGGGCTTCGAAGGCCGCTACCGCGTGATCGACAACGGCCGCGCCCAGCTGGAGACGCTCAAGGCGCGCCTGCTGCAGCTCATCGAATCGACGCGCGGCGACCGCAGCAGCCTGCTGTCCGTGCACTGGCGCGGCGTGCAGCGCCTGGCCTCGCCGCCCTGGGCCATGGTGCCGCTGTGGGTGGCGGCAGCCATCACGCTGCTGCTGGCGTTCTTCATCTACCTGTGGTTCAGCTACCGGCTGTCCAACAGCTCGGATGATCTGTTCGCCGCCATCAACGAGATCCGGTTCCCGCGCACCTCGGCGGCTGCCACCGTGGCCACCATCAAGCCGCGGCTGCGGCAATTCCTGGAGCCCGAAATCCGCGAAGGCCTGGTCAGCGTGCGCGACGAAGCCGACCGCAGCACCGTCATCCTGCGCGGCGACGGCCTGTTCGACCCGGCTGCCACCGTCGTCAAGCCCCGCTACGTGCAGGTCATCCACCGCGTGGCCGCGGCGCTGGACGAAGTACCGGGCAAGGTCATCGTCAATGGCTACACCGACAACCTGCCCATCCGCACGGCACGCTTCCCCTCCAACTGGAACCTGTCGCAGGAGCGCGCCCAGGCCGTGTCCCAGATGCTGGGCGGCTCGCTGCGCGACCGCCAGCGCCTGCATGCCGAGGGCCGTGCCGACAGCGACCCCGTCGCCCCCAACAACACGGCCGAAGGCCGGGCGCTGAACCGGCGGGTGGAAATCGTCCTGCTGGTCGCGCCCCAGCAGCGTGACCAGCAACTGCAGGCGCTGCCTGCCGCACCCGAGACCAGGAACTGACCCCCATGATCCGTCGCATCGCCTCATGGCTGTTCAACCGCTACATGCTGGAGCTTCTGGGCCTGGTGGCCCTGAGCCTGCTCATCTGGTTCGTCGGCCCCCTCGTCTTCATCCAGCCCTACCAGCCGCTGGGCAGCCCCACCGTGCGCTGGTGGTTGATCGCCGGCCTGTTCATCCTCTGGTTCCTGCGCCTGCTGCTGAAATGGTGGCGCGCACAGCGCATGAACGAGCACCTCATGACCGGCCTGGCCCGCCTGACCTCGCCGCGCGAGGCGGACGGCACGCCCGCTGCCGGCTCCGAGGAAGTGGCCGAGCTGGAGTCCCGCTTCAAGGAAGCCCTGGACACGCTGAGCAAGACCCGCTTCGGCCAGACCGAAGGCGGCCTGTTCGGGCGCTGGAACAAGCGCTACATCTACCAGCTGCCCTGGTACCTGATCATCGGCTCGCCGGGTTCGGGCAAGACCACGGCCCTGATCAACTCGGGGCTGGACTTCCCGCTGGCGGCCCAGTTCGGCAAGCGCGCCATCCCCGGCATGGGCGGCACGCGCAACTGCGACTGGTGGTTCACCGACCAAGCCGTGCTGCTGGACACGGCCGGCCGCTACACCACCCAGGAAAGCGATGCGGAGCAGGACAAGGCTGCCTGGAAGGGCTTCATGCAGCTGCTCAGGCGCTTTCGCGGACGCCAGCCGGTCAACGGCGTGATCGTCACGCTCAGCGTGCAGGAGCTGCTCAGCAGCAGCGATACCGAGCGTGCCCAACTGGCCCAGCTGATCGGCCTGCGCCTGAGCGAGCTGTGCGAGGAGCTGACCATCCGCTTTCCCGTCTACGTGCTGGTCACCAAGAGCGACCTGCTGGCGGGCTTCAACGAGTTCTTCGGGGCCATGAGCCGCGAGGAGCGCGCCCAGGTCTGGGGCTTCACCTATCCCTATGACGAAAAGACCCAGCGCTCGCCCGCGAGCGACCCGCAGGCGGCCAGCGCCCTGTACATGCAGGAGTTCGACGCCCTGGTCGCCCAGATCAACCGCCTGCTGCCCCAGCGGCTGATGACCGAGCCCGATCTTGCGCGCCGCAGCCTGCTCTACGCACTGCCCCAGCAGTTTGCCGGCCTCAAGGACGTGGTGCGCGACACGCTGGATGCTGCCTTCTCCGCCTCCCGCTTCAAGGAAAAGCCGCTGCTGCGCGGCGTCTACTTCACCAGCGGCACGCAGGAGGGCATGCCCTTCGACCGCGTGATGTCGGCCCTGTCGCGCCGCTTTGCGCTGCGCGGCCGCCTGCCGGCCGATGCCGTGCCCCAGCAGGGCCGCAGCTACTTCCTGGAGTCGCTGTTCAAGGACGTGATGTTCAACGAGTCCGGCCTGACCGGGCGCAACGCCAAGAAAGAGCGCCAGCTGCGCCTGCTGCAGGCCGCCGGCCTGTGCGCCCTGCTGCTGGCCCTGGGCGGCGCGGCCCTGGCCTGGACGCTGAGCTACGAGAACAACCAGCGCTACCTGAACGAAGTGGCCGACAACGCCGGCACGCTGCGCCAGGCCGTGGAGGAATCCAAGGCCACCGATCCCGACAACGTGGTCGCCCTGGTGCCCATGCTCAACCACGCGGCGCGCGTGGCGCAGAGCAGCCGCTTCGAGGAATCGGCCCCGCTGGGCTGGCGCTGGGGCCTGCTGCAGGTGCCCAAGGTGCAGACGGCCGCCCACGCCACCTACCTGCGGCTGCTGGAAGACGCCTGGCTGCCGCGCCTGAGCAGCCATGTCGCGCGCTCGCTGCGCCAGGTCAGCACCGGCAGCCCCGAGGCCAGCTACGAAACGCTCAAGGCCTATCTCATGCTCTACGAGCCCGACCACTTCGACGCCACCTTCGTCAAGGCCTGGCTGCGCAGCGATTGGGAAAACACCCTGCCCCAGCATCTGGTGCAGGCCGGCCTGGTGGACCAGCTGTCCGAGCATCTGGACCGCCTCATCGACGGCCGCGTGGTGGTCTCCGCCCAGCCCATCGACGCCAACCTGGTCGCCGAAGTGCGCCAGCGCCTGGCCCAGATGTCGCCCGCCCAGCGTGCCTACAGCCGCCTCAAGCAGCTGCTGAACACCGGCGACAAGCTGCCGCCCGACTTCAGCGTGGTGCGTGCCAGCGGACCCGAGGCGCCCCAGGTCTTTGCGCGTGCCAGCGGCAAGCCGCTCACCCAGGGCATCAGCGGCCTGTTCACCTATGACGGCTACCACGGCCTCTTCCTGCACGAGCTGCCCAAGGTCACCACCTTGCTGGCCAAAGAGGAAACCTGGGTGCTGGGCCAGGCCGAAGGCCGGCGCAGCGTGGCCCAGGAAGTGCTCACGGGCCAACTGGCCAACGAGGTCAAGCGCCTGTACCTGATGGAGTACGCGCGCCTGTGGGAAACCTTCCTGGCCGACATCCGCCCCATACGCACGGCCTCGCTGGAGCAGGCCGGCGAGCAGGCCCGCCTGTACTCGTCCGCCAACTCCAGCCTGGAGCAGTTCATCCGCGCCGTGGCCCGCGAGACCACGCTGGCCCGCCGCCCGGACCAGCAGGAAGGCGGCAGCTCGGGCAGCACCAGCAGCTGGCTGGGCGAGAAACTGCAGCGCATCCGCGAGGAACAGCACCAGCTCAGCCGCCTGACCGGCAAGCCGCTGAACGTGGGCGGCATGCTGGCCACGGGCACGCTGGAGGCCGACATCGTGGACTTCCGTTTCCGCGAATACCGGCGCCTTGCCACCAGCAACGGCTCGGGCCCGGCGCCCATCACCGCCAGCCTGCAGGTGCTCAACGAGGCGGCGGCCGTCATCGCCTCGGCGCGCCAGCAGGTGATCCAGGGCGGCGGCGTGCCTCCCTCGCTGAGCGGCACGCTGGAGAAGGTGCGCTCGGAAGCCAAGCGCGTGCCGCCTCCGCTCAACAGCATGTACGAGGCCCTGGCCACGTCCACCTCGTCCTTCGTGGGAAGCAGCGTGCGCAGCACGCTGGGCGGCAACCTCAACGCCACCATCGGCGACTTCTGCCGCCGTGCCATCCTGGGCCGCTACCCCTTCACGCGCAGCGCCACGCGCGACGTGACCACGGACGACTTCGCCCGCCTGTTCGCCACCGGCGGCACCATGGACGAGTTCTTCCGCACCCAGCTGCAGACCATGGTGGACATCTCCACCGTGCCCTGGACCTTCAAGCAAGGTGTGGACGGCACGCCGGTGGGAGGCTCTGCCTCGCTGGCCGCCTTCCAGCGCGCGGCCTCCATCCGCGACGTGTTCTTCCGCGCAGGCGGCAACACGCCCGGCATCCGGCTGGAGATCAAGCCGCTGGACATGGACGCCTCCATCTCCCAGATGGTGCTGGACGTGGACGGCGAAATCGTGCGCTACCAGCACGGCCCGCAAATCCCCAAGGCCGTCTCCTGGCCGGGCACGCGCGGCACCGGCCAGGCCCGGCTGCAGATCACGGCCGCCGGCGCCCAGAACACCGGCATCGTGACCGAAGGCCCCTGGGCGCTGCACCGCCTGTTCGACCGTGCCCAGATCCTGCCGGGCAACTCGCCCGAGCGTTTCACGGCCATCTTCACCATCGACGGACGCAAGCTGCGCATGGAAGTCACCACCAGCAGCGTCCTCAACCCATTCCGGCTCAAGGCCATGGAGGAATTCGAATGTCCGGACCGGCTGTGAACGCCATGACTGTCCAGCGGCCATGCGCCGCATGGTGGGGCAAGCTGCCCAGCCAGGGCGATTTCGTCGGCCGGCGCATGCCCCACGCACTGACCATGCGCTGGGACGAATGGCTGCGCAACGGCATGGACCAGCTGCGCAGCGATGCGGCCGACAACTGGTCCACGCGCTTCGTGCACTCGCCGCTGTGGTTCTTCCTGTGCCCTGCCTCCATCCTGGGCCAGTCCATGGTGGGCGTGATTGGCCCCAGCTCCGACCGCATCGGCCGGCTCTTTCCGCTGGCCATCATGGCCACGGTGGACGGCAGCTCCGGCATGCCGGCGTCGGACCAGGACATCGAACGCTTTCTGAGCGGCGCACGCGATGCGCTCATCGACGCGCGGCGCCTGCCCCTGTCGGCCCAGCAGCTCGACGAGCGGCTGGCCACCCTGCAATGGCCGTTCCAGCAGGAGCGCAGCGCGCCGGACAGCACCTCCATCCACAGCCTGCTGGCGGACCTTGACATGGGCGCCTCGCAAGGCAACGCCGCGCGCCTGCCGCGCATGGACTGGCGCGCCTGCATGCGCCCCGGTTCCACCACCTCCGTCTGGTGGATCTCGGCCACGCCGCGCCACGCCCCTGACGAAGTGGTCCAGCACGAAGTGCTGCACCGCCGCCTGTTCACCCGGCTGTTCAAGGGCGCCTGAACCCGCACAGAGCGCACGGCCCCTGCACACCAAACCCCAAGCCACATCGAATCCCGCCCATGGCCAATATCCAGGACCTGCTGACCGAGACCTCCGCCGAGCCCCCCTGCGGCCCGGACCTCACCTATGACAACGACTTCCAGTCCATGGAAAGCGCTGCGCAGGGCAAGGTCGAACAGCAGTTCGGCGACACCGTCATCCCCGCCGAGCCACCGGACTGGCGCGACGTGGAGCGCCAGGCCTCGGCCCTGATGCAGCGCACCAAGGACCTGCGCGTGGCCGTGCTGCTGTGCCGTGCCTGGACCATCCTGCACGGCCTGCCCGGCACGCTGCAGGGCCTGCAGCTGTGCGCCGCCCTGCTGGAGCGCCACTGGGAGCATGTCCACCCCCTGCCCGAGGACGGCGACGACTACTTCATGCGCATGAACGCCCTGGGCACCCTGTCGGACGTGACGGGCTTTGTGCGCGACCTGCGCAACGCCGACTTCCTGCGCGGCGCCCTGGGCCAGATCAGCGTGCGCGACGCCGAACTGATGGCCAGGGGCAACGTGCCCGAGGACCTGCCGCACCTGACCGCCGACGAGCTGCGCATGGCCTCGGCCCGCGCACATGCCGAGGGCCACGAAACCCTGCTGGCCGTCACCCCCGCGCTGCAGGAACTCGACCGGATCCGCGCCTGCTGCGAACAGCACCTGCCCAGCCACCAGCAGCCCGAGCTCGACGGCCTGCGCCAGCTGCTGCTGGCCCTCAAGCAATGGCAGCCCCAGTCCACAGGCGATGCCGACACGGCCGCCGACGCCGATCCGGCCGCACAAACCGGTACAGAGGGCGGCACGGTGGCCCACCCCGCGCCAGGCTCGGCACCCGCCCCGGCGCGCAACCGCGAACAGGCGATTGCCCAGTTGCTGGAAATCGCCGCCTTCGTGGAGCGCACCGAGCCCTCCAACCCCGCCCCCCTACTCATCCGCCGTGCCGCCCGCTTCATGCGCATGGGCTTCATGGACATCCTGCGCGAACTGTCGCCCGACAGCCTGGCCCAGGTGGAAGTGATCACGGGCGCCCACCTACAGGAGCAGCAGACATGAAGGCCAAATGCTGTTTCATGGCCCTGGGCGTGGGTCTCTCGACGCCAGCCTTCGCAGATGCCGGTGCACGGCATGCAAGCGCCATCGAGCGCATCACGACCCGCGACGGCACCGCCAAAAGCGAAGACCCCCGCATCCATTGCGATTCACTGCGCATTGACGAAAAGCGTGTGCGCTATTTCCTGCGCCACGCCAGGCCCAGCAGCCAGTTCAATTACGCGCGTGCCTATGAAACCGGTAGTTGCAGCGCCAGTGCTGTCGTGCGCTTCAAGGGTGGCCGCGAATTCCGGCTGGCCATCGATGACGGCACCGGCTGGGGAACCACAGAGAGCAAACGCTCCGTGTCCTACCTCTATTGCGAAGCGTGCACTGATCTGCTGGAGCCGGACTTCGACTTCAAGGAGCCAGCGTCCCCATGACATCTGCGCCTTTCCACGGCTTTGACCGTTTCCACACGGCCTCTTGCGCCCTCAGCCCTTCGGTCCGCCGCAAGGCGGGACTCCAGGCTTTTTACTTCTGCGACCCATTTTTTTCTTGAAAGGAACACCCGCATGTCGCTCACCAAAACCGGCAAGAGTGGTCAGAAATTCATCGCGCGCAACCGTGCGCCGCGCGTGCAGATCGAGTACGACGTCGAGATCTACGGTTCGGAAAAGAAGGTGCAGATCCCCTTCGTGATGGGCGTGCTGGCCGATCTGTCGGGCAAGCCCGTCGATCCGCTGCCCGAAATCGCCGACCGCAAGTTCCTGGAAATCGACATCGACAACTTCGATGCGCGCATGAAGTCCATCAAGCCCCGCGTCGCCTTCCAGGTGGACAACACGCTGACGGGCGAGGGCAAGCTCAACATCGACCTGAGCTTCGAGAGCATGGAGGACTTCTCCCCCGCCGCCATCGCGCGGCGCGTGGGCGCGCTCAACTCGCTGCTGGAGGCACGCACCCAGCTGCACAACCTGCTGTCCTACATGGACGGCAAGCAGGGCGCCGAGGAGCTGATCGGCAAGGTGCTCAAGGACCCTGCGCTGCTCAAGTCGCTGGCCGCCGCGCCCAATATCACTGCCCCGCAGGCCTCGGGCCATGCATCCGAGGCTTGAGGCAGCACATCAGGAAGGCAAGCACGTCATGAATACCGCAACCCAACTCGAACAATCGACCCAGGCACTGGCCGGCAGCGAATTCGGCAGCCTGCTGCAAAAGGAATTCAAGCCCAAGACCGAGCAGGCCCGCGAAGCCGTGGAAGCGGCCGTGCAGACGCTGGCCCAGCAGGCCCTGGGCTCGGCGATCACGCTGTCCAACGATGCCTACCAGACGGTGCAGGCCATCATTGCCGAGATCGACCGCAAGCTGTCCGAGCAGATCAACCGCATCATCCACCACGACGACTACCAGAAGCTCGAAGGCGCCTGGCGCGGCCTGCACCACCTGGTGACCAACACCGAGGTGGACGAGATGCTCAAGATCCGCGTCATGAACATCTCCAAGAAGGAGCTGCACCGCAACATGCGCCGCTTCAAGGGCGTGGGCTGGGACCAGAGCCCCGTCTTCAAGAAGGTGTACGAAGAGGAGTACGGCCAGTTCGGCGGCGAGCCCTTCGGCTGCCTGGTGGGCGACTATCACTTCGACCACAGCCCGCCGGACGTGGAGCTGCTCGGTGAAATGGCCAAGGTGGCCGCCGCGGCCCACTGCCCCTTCATCTCGGGCGCGGCGCCCGCCATCATGCAGATGGAATCCTGGCAGGAGCTGGCCAACCCGCGCGACCTGACCAAGATCTTCACCAACACCGAGTACGCCGCCTGGCGCAGCCTGCGCGAGTCCGACGACGCCAAGTACATCGGCCTGGCCATGCCCCGCTTCCTGGCACGCCTGCCCTACGGCGCGCGCACCAACCCGGTCGATGAATTCGATTTCGAGGAAGAAACCGACAGCGGCGACCACGGCAAGTACTGCTGGGCCAACTCGGCCTACGCCATGGCGGTCAACATCAACCGCTCGTTCAAGTACTACGGCTGGTGCACCTCCATCCGCGGCGTGGAATCGGGCGGCGCGGTGGACAACCTGCCGGCCCACACCTTCCCCACCGACGATGGCGGCGTGGACATGAAGTGCCCCACGGAAATCGCCATCAGCGACCGCCGCGAGGCCGAGCTCGCCAAGAACGGCTTCATGCCCCTGGTGCACCGCAAGAACTCGGACGTGGCCGCCTTCATCGGCGCCCAGTCGCTGGCCAAGCCCGCCGAGTACTACGACTCCGACGCCACGGCCAATGCCAACCTGTCGGCGCGCCTGCCCTACATGTTCGCCTGCTGCCGCTTCGCGCACTACCTCAAGTGCATCGTGCGCGACAAGATCGGCTCCTTCCGCGAGCGCACCGACATGGAGCGCTGGCTCAACGACTGGATCATGAACTACGTGGACGGCGACCCGGCCAACTCCTCGCAGGAGACCAAGGCCCGCAAGCCTCTGGCCGCCGCCGAGGTGCAGGTGCAGGAAGTCGAGGGCAACCCCGGCTACTACACCTCCAAGTTCTTCCTGCGCCCCCACTACCAGCTGGAAGGCCTGACGGTGTCGCTGCGCCTGGTGTCCAAGCTGCCTTCCGTGAAGCAGGGCGCGAAGTAAGACGATGTCGCCGGCCGGCTGCGGCGGGTCGGCGGCAGCGGTACCTGATTACAGGAAAGATGCATTTTGTTGTACGCCAGAAGCCATTCCATGCCCTAAGAAAATCATGAAAAGATTGCTGAAATATTTGGTCTGGGCATTTTTTGCGGTGATTGCCGTGAGTCTGGCATTGTGGGTTCCATATGGTCTGACCCCAAAACTGATTGGAACATCCATTAGTCCGCGGCAAGTCTATCGACTGGAGTACTACGATGCATCTCCTTTGCAACGACTTTTCCACATGGATATGAAACTACCTGGATTCGTTCGACTGTATCGAATCAATCCTGAGACATTGATGGAAGAGAGCAAAGTGGTTGATCTATGGATCAACGGACAGTTATATTGGTACCTCAATCCTCCCATCAGTACCATTCAGGTTGGCAGAGATGTGGTTTTTGAAGGTATTCCACCTGAATGCACGGACTGTCCTCCATTGACCGAAAAACAAATAATGCCTTGAAACTGCCATCTTTCGCAAAAATAGCAAACCTAACCTGAGATATTTTATATTTCTCAAAAATTAAAGGGGTAACATGGGGAGCATTCTTTCGATAGATACCGAATCATTTCAGCGTGACTTACAAAGTCACTTGGAATCATTGAACGCACCAAAATACCAGACTCCGGTATTCAAAATTCGGGATATACCGGCCGTGATGCGTACACGCATGGGGTGGCCTGTGGCAGCAAAACTAATGGAACGATGGTTCAATGGGGCGGCCTACAAAATGCCGACATTGGCAAAGAGAAGCCTGGATCCCTATCGCCTGAGTCAATTGCCATCAGTTCATCTGGATGAAACCAGTGTCACCATGAAATGGGCATTAGGATTCGAGCGAGTAAAAAATGCCCAAGAAACTTTAAAGAACAAATGGAACAGCCATGCCGGGATTGAGCAGCTGAAACGTCGAATTAAAAACCAGGAAACTGCACATTCAGGACAAAATATTTGGCGCTTTGGCAACCTGAACAATCACGCAAAAATCCTCGAAGACACCTGCCAGGTGAATTTCCTGGTATTTGGCAAGATGCTGGATCCCATGGACGATTTCTACGGTGCCATGGGCGAGTCTCAACTCAACCTGGCTGTATCTGGCTTGGTCACCACAGAGGAGCCGGGCAAGATGTCCGTGGAAATTGATGAACTTGGGTTCTACCTTCGTGATTGCTATGACTTCAATGACAGTGACTCATTAGTTTCGCAGCCTCTGGGCTGCTGGGGTTTCCAGGGTGTGGATTGCTGGGGTGGCGCACGTCCTGGCGTCAACATAGGCCAGGAGACGGCAAACGTACCTCCAGACGAGGCGCAAAGGCGCAAATACATAGTACAGAACAAGCATTTCCTGGAATGGAGGGATAAGAACGGCCATGGTGGGGACTTCATGGTTCTTTCGGATGTGCACCGCATGCGCCTGCCGGTTCCTCTGAAATTTTCATGGTGAAACGCGTGTCACCAACAAGGCTTTTCAGCAATATCTCCAAATCAAGAATCAAGAGAAATCAAAAGGATATTTTCATATGCCCTGGAATGTAGACAACGCCGTCGCCACCCTGCAGACCAATGCCCGCGCCAGTTCGGCCGGCTACTGCGCGCGCTATGTGCGCGATGCGATCGGCGCTGGCGGCATCGCACTGCAGCGCACGCGCGATGCCAAGGACTACGGCACCAGCCTGGTGGCCGCCGGCTTCACACGCTACGACGCCATGCCAGAAGGTGGCTACAAGAAAGGCGATGTGGCGGTGATGGAGGGCTTCACCTCATCGCCCGCCGGCCACATGCAGATGTTCGACGGAAGCGTCTGGATCTCGGACTTCAAGCAGAACGGTTTCTGGGCAGGGCCCGGCTACCGCACCCACAAGCCCGCTTTCAAGATCTACCGCCATCCCTGAAGCGCCTGATGCGCCCATTGAGCCACGCCATGAACGCCTGTTCCAAAGCTTTCTTCACCCTGCTGCTGGCCGGCACGGCCTGCGCCACGGTGCAGGCCGCCCCCGCCACGGCAGCGGACATCACCACCCTGTTCACCGACGCCCTGCATTGCCGCATCGAGTTTCCCGATGGCCGCGACGAAGCGCTGGCCCAGCGCCTGCGCGCGCAGGGCGTGACCGTGGTGGACCGCGCGCCCGGCGAAAGCCTGGACCTGCTCTACCTGTTTGCCACACCGCTGGAGATCGATGGCACGCAGGTGTCCTCCATCACCGTGCGCGGCGGCAGCGGCAGCATTGTCGCGGCGCGCGCCACGGGCAGCCTGCAGGCGCTGGTCCAGCGCACCAAGGCCCGGCCGCAGGCGCGCAGCAGCTGGAACCTGGAAGGTTTCGGCGAACTGCCCGCCCAGTACGCACGCGCCATGCCGCTCAGAAAGGGCCTGGACGAGACGCCACCGCGCATCGTCATCGGCCATGTGGCCGGCGAGGCGCCCGACGCCGTGCGCTGGGGCTGCCGCTCCTACGACGACTGACCGGGGCGCAGCCGCACCCCGCCCCTCTCTTTTTCCTGCGTTTTCACCATGCCCCTGCCCAGCTTCACCTCACAGCTTTCCCTGGACGAGCAACTCAAGGCCCTGAAGGACCAGATCCGCCAGGCCCCGGCCTCGGCGCCCCTGCGCGTCTACTACTTCCAGCTGCTGTGCGTGCTGGGCGAATGGCAAAAGGCGCTGGAGCAGTTGCAGCTGTGCGCGCAGCTCGACCCTTCGTGCGAGCCCATGGCGCGCGCCTACCGCGAGGCCATCCGCTGCGAGGTGCTGCGCGCCGAGGTCTTCGCCGGCAAGAAAAAGCCTTTTCTCATGGGCGAGCCCGCGCAATGGCTGGCCTGCCTGATCGACGCCCTGGCCCATGAGGGAGCGGCCGCCCAGGACCTGCGCGCCCGCGCCCTGGACGAGGCGCCCGCCATCGCAGGCCACATGGGCGAGCACCGCTTCGAATGGCTGGCCGACAGCGATACCCGCCTCGGCCCTGTCTGCGAGCTGCTGGCCCACGGCAGCTACTACTGGCTGCCCTTCGACGCCATTGCACAGATCGGCTTCGAGCCCGTGCAGGACCTGCGCGACCTGATCTGGCTGCCCTGCGAGGTCACGCTGCGCGAGGGCGGCGCGCTGCAGGGCTTCATGCCCGCGCGCTATCCGCTGGCGCCCGGCGATGACGACGCCGTCCGCATGTCGCGCCGCACGCAGTGGAGCCCGCTGGACTCAGGCTCCTCCGATCCCGACGAATCCTCGGGCCACGTGGCCGGCCACGGCCAGCGCACCTGGGTCACCGACTCCGAGGACTTTCCCATGCTGCAGGTGCGCCAGCTGGCGCTGGACACCGCCACGCGATGACGGAGCAAGCCATGCACGGAACAGTCGCCCCCGCGTCCCCGCAAGCCCTGCGCTGCCCGTTCTTGCTGCTGGCTGCCTTGCTGTGTCTGGGCCCGTGGCATGCATCGGCCTCCAGCCACGGCCCGGCCAATGCCCTGCGCTGCGGCTGGTTCGACAATCCCACGCCCGCCAATGCCTCGCTGACCGATCGCGATACCGACTGGACCGTTGGCGTGCAGGGCGGCCATCAGGCCCAGGGTGACTGGCCCCGCTTTGCAAACCGTGACTGGGTGCGTACCGGCCATGGCAGCCACGGCTATGGCTGCGCCTGCATGAAGGTGTCCACCGATGACAAGGAGCAGATCGTTCAGATCTTCTCTGCCCGTTCGCGCCCTCTTTCCGCCTGCCGCCAAGACCCGGCGTTGAAGGCGAAGGAGCCCGTGAACCCCCTGGCGGCTGCCCGGCCGGCCGGTTCCTGAAGAAACAAGCCATGCGCCCCAGTCCCCTCAACCCCATGCCCACGCTGCGCACGCGCCAGAACCAGGCGACCGCAGCCAAGGACCGGCTGCAGCCCGCCCTGCTGGACCGGCTGACCGACCATGAGCCCCATCTGCGCACCGAGCGGCCCGATGCGGTCTTCGTGAACGAATCCCGCCTGCGCGAGGCCCTGCTGCGCGACCTGGGCTGGCTGCTCAATGCGCGTGATGCCTGGGACCACGTGGAGATGGAGGGGCTGGAGCATGTGCAGCGCTCGGTCATCAACTACGGCATGCCGCCGCTGGCCGGCCAGCTGCTGTCCGAGCTGGACTGGGGCCATGTGGAGCGCAGCATCCGCGAAAGCATCCTGGCCTTCGAGCCGCGCATCCTGCCCAAGACGCTGGCCGTGACGCTGCTGGCCTCCACCGAGCAGCTCAACCACCACAACACGCTGCAGTTCGAGATCCGCTGCCAGTTCTGGTCCATGCCCTATCCGCTGGAGCTGTTGCTCAAGACCAGCCTGGACCTGGAGACCGGCCAGGTCTCGCTGCAAAACCTCAGGGCCTGAGCCCGGACGCCGCCACACACACCATGAATCCCCGCCTCGTCGAGTACTACAACCGCGAACTGGCCTATCTGCGCGAGCTGGGCGCCGAGTTCGCTGCCGCCTTTCCCAAGGTCGCGGGCCGTCTTTCGCTGCACGACACCGATGTGGCCGACCCCTATGTGGAGCGCCTGCTGGAGGGCTTCAGCTTTCTGAGCGCACGCATCCAGCTGAAGATGGACGCGGAGTTCCCGCGCCTGTCCCAGCGCATGCTGGAAATGGTCTGCCCCCATTACCTGGCGCCCACGCCATCCATGGTGGTGGTCCAGCTCAAGCCCAGTGCCAAGGAAGGCAACCTGGTCGATGGATTCACCCTGCCCTCGGGCAGCGTGCTGCGCACCCACAAGGTGCAGGAAGAGCAGACCATCTGCGATTTCCGCACCGGCGGGCCGCTGACGCTGTGGCCGCTGGAGATACGCCAGGCCCGCCTGGGCGGCCCGGCGCTGGACCTGCCCCATGCGCTGGTGCCCCAGTTGGGCGAGGCCGGCGGCCACCTGCGGCTGCAGCTGGCCACGCTGGATGCCTCGCAGTGCATGCAGGTGGCGCTGGACCAGCTGTGGGTGTACATCCATGCGGGCGACGTCGTCGCTTCCCATCTGCAGGAGCTCATCCACACGCAGACGCTGGCCATCGTGGTCCACCACCCGCAGGACCCGCGCCAGGTCTGGGACGTGCTCCCGCCCGATGCGCTGCGCGCCGAGGGCCATGACAGCGAACAGGCCCTGATTCCCTATTCGCACCGCGCCTTCCAGGGCCACCGGCTGCTGCACGAGTACTTCGCGTTTCCCGCGCGGCAGCGGTTCTTCTCGATCAACGGCCTGTCGCGCAGCATGCGCCGCATTGCCCACGACGGCGTGGGCATCACGCTGCTGCTGCGCCGCGCCGCGCCCACGCTGGAGCCGCAGATCGACGCGGCCAAGCTGCTGATGCACTGCATCCCGGCCATCAACCTGTTCGAGTACACGGCGGACCGCCTGCACGTGGCCTCCAACGTGCACGAATACCACGTCGTTGCCGACCGCATGCGGCCGCTGGACTTCGAGGTCTACGGCGTGCAGGCCGTCACCGGCCACCACGAAGGCAAGACGCAGGACCGTGAATTTGCGCCGCTGTACGCCTCCACTCACGGCCTGCACTCCACCGAGCAGGCCTACTTCACCACGCGGCGCGAGCCCCGGCTGTTTTCCGAACGCAGCCTGCGCAGCGGCCCGCGCACGCAGTACCTGGGCTCGGAAGTCTTCATCTCGCTGGTGGACCAGCGCGAGGCGCCGTTCTCCGACGAGCTCAAGCAGCTGTCCATGCATACCCTGTGCACCAACCGCGACCTGCCCCTGCTCATGCGCGTCAACCAGCCGGGCGGCGACTTTGCCCTTCAGGAGTCGGCACCGGTGGACTGGGCCCGCGTCATCGCCGGCCCCAGCGCCCCTATACCGGCCGTGGCCGATGGCGGCCTCACCTGGCGGCTGATCTCCCACCTGAGCCTGAACTACCTGGCCATGACCGACCTGTCCGACGAGGAAGGCGCCGCCACGCTGCAGGAGCTGCTGCGCCTGTACCTGGACCTGGGCAACCACCAGCTGGCCGGACAGATCGCCGCCATCCAGGGCATGCGCATCGAACCCATCACGCGCCGCCTGCCCCAGCACCGCCAGCTCGTCTACGGGCGCGGCGTGGGCGTGCACCTGAGCGTGGACGAGCCGGCCATGGCCGGTGTCAGCCCCTGGCCCCTGGCCAACATGCTGGAGCGGTTCTTTGCCCGCCACGTGGGCGTCAACAGCTTCACCGAGCTGCAGCTGCACTCTCGCCAGCGCGGCCCCGTCGCGCACTGGGCGCCACGCCCCGGACAACGGCCCGGCATATGAGCAACGCCGCGCACGCTCCCCTTGCCCAGCCGGTGCCCGATCAGGACCCGGAGCTGCCCAACGTGCAGGCGAACGCGTCCGAGGACGCCCGGGCGCGCCTGTTCTGGCAGCGCCTGAGCGCCAGGCCCTACCAGTTCGACCTGATGCACAGCCTGCGCTACCTGCAGGCGCGCCACCCCGGCCTGCCGCGCCTGGGCCAGGCCACGCGCCCCAAGGACGAACCGCTGCGCCTGGGCCAGGACCCGTCGCTGGCCTTCGCGCCCGCCACCATCGCCGAGATCCTGCCCTCGCGCGCCGGCGAGCCCGAGCGCATGACGGTCTGGAACTTCGGCCTGTACGGCCCCAACGGACCGCTGCCCACGCACATCACCGAATACGTGCGCGAGCGCCTGCGCCAGCATGACGACGCCACGCTGGCGCGTTTTTCCGACATCTTTCACCACCGCATGCTGCTGCTGCTGTTCCGCGCCTGGTCGGACGCCCAGCCCACGGCATCGCTGGACCGCCCCGGCGAGGACCCCTTCGGCCGCTACATAGACAGCTTCATCGGCACCGGCCTGCCCAGCCAGCGCGCACGCGACGACGTGCCCGACCACGCCAAGCGCTTCATGGCCGGCCACCTGACCCGCTGGACACGCAATCCCGAAGGCCTGTGCCAGGCCCTGTCGCACTACTTCCAGATCCCCGTGCGGCTGGAAGAAAACTGCCTGCACCACCTGGAGCTGGAACCCGGGCAGCAGACCCGGCTGCAAAGCCGCCCCTGCAACTCGCGCCTGGGCGTGGATGCCGTCGTGGGCTCGCGCGTGCCCGATGCGCAAAGCAAGTTCCGCCTGGTGCTCGGCCCGCTGGGCCTGGAGCAGTACCAGCAGCTGCTGCCCCAGGCCGCACTGTTCCAGACCCTGGTGGACTGGGTGCGCAACTACCTGGGCATCGAATACGCCTGGGACTATGTGCTGGTGCTGCGCCGCCAGGAAGTGCCTGCCGCCCGGCTGGGCAGCAGCACCCAGCTCGGCTGGACCACCTGGCTCACCCACGCCGAGCCCGCCCAGGACGCGCGCGACTTCCGCCTGGACCCCGAAGCCTGGCTGCGCCAGCGCCGCCAGCCCGTGCGGGGCCGGCGCCCCGGCCCCAGTCCTCGAGCCACTGAATCACCGAACCACTGAATCACCACTTCCCTGCTCGCACACATGCCCACCGTACAGATCAAGTTCCCGCACAACGCACCGGTTCCTTCCACGCTGACGCTGGTCGAGGGCAACCGCCTGCGCGTCAAGATCGAGGCCGTCGCCAAGACCTACAAGCTGGGCGCCAGGATCGATGCGCCCAGCATTCTTGCGGCCCAGCCCCCCGTACACAACGCCCGCGCCGACAGCTGGCAATTCGACTTCGTGGCGCAGCAGCCCGGGCTCACCAAGCTCAGCATCGTGGCGGTGCAGGGAAGCGGGCTCAGCGTCATGCCCGCAGCCATCACCGTGCAGGTGGAGAAGAGCATTTCGCTGCCTGCGGAGAGCACGACGGAGGGGATGCTGGCAAGGCTGTTCCTGGCGGAAAGCGTCTCGCCGGGCGACACCTCACTGGCCTGGAATCTCGACAACGTGAAAACCGGAATGCAATGGATGCGCCGAGTCATCGAGAACCGCTTGAAAAGCGGAAAGCCTGAAGACTTCATGGCCCGCGGTGCCACCAGCGTCGAGGACATCGTCATGGCGGATGACCGGGGATCGGTCCAATTCCATGGCTTCAACGTCTATCCGAAGCTGGGTCCCGACATTGCCAAGAACCTCCGCGACTATGTGGACAACGCCAACAACGGCCTGCATCCCAAACGCAAGGCCTATCTGGACTTTGTGCAGGCGGCCCTGGACGTTGCCACCGGCGCGGTGCCGCCAGACCCTACCCCCACAGGCCTGTTCGCCTGGAGAACTGCGAAATCCAGCTCTCCCGGTGCCGACTTCATTCAGCACGCCGCGCTGGCTAGAAACATGTTCTACACACATGCCCGGCTGCGCAAACGCGACTGATCCCCAAACACATCGAAAACCAAGGAGGGCACTCCATGTCACCAACCCATACCGGATCAAGCGCTTTGAAACCGCATCGCCATTTCCCAATGGCCAGCCTTGCCACTGCCATTGCAGTGAGCGCCTGCTTGATAGGTGCCCAAGCCTCCGAATCATCGCCGCCACCAGCATCGCCGGCTGAAATCAGCAGCCAGCAAACCCAGCCGACGGCTGCCGACTACTCTCGGCCTGCGCAGGAAAGAGTCGCGTCCATGACTGCGCTGCGGCAATACCTGAAGTTCAAGGATGAAGTCTGGGAAACCCAAAGAGCCCGCCAGAGCAATACCTTTTGCTTCGTGCAGCAGCGTCCCGACCATCCGTCCGATCCCGAGCCGAACGTGTGGATGGTCTGGCTCAATGGCGGCGAGATCGTCAATATGGGCTGGCATCTCTATTCGCCCAAAACGCTGACGAAAGAAGACGCCAAAGCGGATGGTGAAAGCCTGGCAAGAATGAAATCCATCAAGCTCGCGACCGACGTGCGAGAAACGGCCCAGGAAATCTACGGCAGCAGCTTCCTCGTCGAACGCGCCTGGGTGGACATGCTGCTGGCGCAATGCAAGGCCAAGGGCCGCACCATCAAAGTGACTCCTGCCCGATAGCCGCATGCCGCATATCGGACGCAACCGCTTTCCCGGCCCATGCCGTGTCAGGCAAGGCCGTCGCCTGCTCGCAAGGTGTCTGCTGGCCACCCTGGCGGGGTCGGCCCTGCCTTTGCTGGCAGCGCCTGAAAGCGGGCGGGCCTTCGATTTCTCGCGTCCGGCGCAATCCCTGATTCCTTCTCCAGCCGCCCTGCGTATCTATTTGAAGAGCCGCCAGGCATCGACTGGCCCCGGAAAGCCTTCAGCCCTCCAGCGCTTTTGCTTCGTGCAACAGCACAACCGCAGCGCAGTCCCTGCGCGCTCGTCGGTCTGGATGGTCTGGCTGGAAGGCTGCCAGATCGCCAATCTGGGGCAGCGCCGCTTCACCGCCAAACCATCGCCGGATGAAGCGCAATGGGATGGCGATGCCTTGTCCGAAGCCAAGGCCATCCACCTCGCCGCCGACGTCCGCGAAACGGCGCAGGAAATCACCGGCAGCAGCTTCCTCGTCGAACGCGCCTGGGTCGACAGACTGCTGGCGCAGTGCCAGGCCAAGGGCCGCAAGGTCGAAGTCCGCCCCCTCCGCTAGCCGGCATGCCCGGCCCCCATTCATCCACCTTTTTTCCGCACCCAAGACCCATGACAGAAATCAGCCGCCAATCCCTCTTCGGCAAGCTCAACCCGCTGCTGTTCAAGTCGCTGGAAGGCGCCACCGTGTTCTGCAAGCTGCGCGGCAATCCCTATGTGGAGCTGGTGCACTGGCTGCACCAGCTGCTGCAGGAAAACGATTGCGACCTGATCCGCATCCTGCGCCACTTCGACATCGCCTCCGACCGCCTGGCCGCCGATGTGCTGCGCCGCCTGGACCAGCTGCCGCGCGGCGCCACCTCGATCAGCGACTTCTCCGAGCACATAGAGACCGCCATCGAGCGCGGCTGGGTCTATGCCACGCTGATGTTCAACGACAGCCAGATCCGCAGCGCCTATCTGCTGTCGGGCATGGTGCGCACGCGCTCGCTGGCCAATGAGCTGCGCTCCATCTCGCGCGAATTCGACAAGATCTCCGAGCCCGCGCTCAGCGACGCCTTCGCCCGCCTGCTGCCCGACTCGCCCGAGGCACGCATGCGCGCGGCCGATGGCAGCGGGCTGGAAGGCACGCCGGGCGAAGCCAGCCAGGCCACGGGCACCGCGCCCGGCCAGGGCGGTGCGCTGCAGCAGTACACGGTGGACCTGACGGCCCGCGCCAAGGCGGGCGAACTGGACCCCGTCACGGGCCGCGATGACGAAGTGCGCCAGATGGTGGACATCCTGCTGCGCCGCCGCCAGAACAACCCCATCCTGGTGGGCGAGGCCGGCGTGGGCAAGACCGCCGTGGTCGAGGGCCTGGCCCTGCGCATCGCCCAGGGCGATGTGCCGCCGCCGCTGCAGGGCGTGGAGCTGCGCGTGCTGGACGTCGGCCTGCTGCAGGCCGGCGCCAGCATGAAGGGCGAATTCGAGAACCGCTTGCGCGGCCTGCTGGACGCCGTGCAGTCCAGCACCACGCCCATCGTGCTCTTCATCGACGAAGTCCACACCCTGGTGGGCGCGGGCGGCCAGGCCGGCACCGGCGATGCCGCCAACCTGCTCAAGCCCGCCCTGGCGCGCGGCACGCTGCGCACCATCGGCGCCACCACCTGGGCCGAGTACAAGAAATACATCGAAAAAGACCCGGCCCTGACCCGCCGCTTCCAGCTGGTGCAGGTGCACGAGCCCGACGAGCCCCGCGCCGTGGACATGCTGCGCGGCGTGGCCGCCAAGCTGGAAAACCACCACCAGGTGCGCATTGCCGCAGACGCGGTGGCCGCGGCCGTCAGCCTGTCGCACCGCTACATTCCCTCGCGCCAGCTGCCCGACAAGGCCGTCAGCCTGCTGGACACGGCCTGCTCGCGCGTGGCCATGGCCCTGCATGCCACGCCCGCCCAGCTGGAAGCCGTGCAGCGCCGCATCGAGGCCCTGGGCGTAGAGCAGGAAGTGCTGCTGCGCGAGGCCGCCCTCGGCCTGCCCACGGCCGAGCGCCTGCAGGCGCTGGAAACCGACCTGGCCGGCCTGCGCGAGCGCCAGGCCACGCTGGCCGAGCGCTTTGGCCAGGAAAGCGCGCTGGCCCGCCGCATCCTGGAAACCGAGGCCGCCCTCATGGGCCTGAATCCGGCCGTCTTCTCCACCGGCGCCGCCGCAGACCCGTCCGCTGCGGCGCCGGAAACGGCCGCCGAAGCCACCGCAACCGAACCTGCCGAGCCACCCAGCGTGGCCTCGCTGGAAGCGCTGCGCCGCCAGCTCGCCGAGCTGCAGGGCGATTCCCCGCTGCTGCAGCCCGTGGTCGATGCCGGCGTGGTCGCAGCCGTCGTGGCCGAGTGGACCGGCATTCCCGTGGGCCGCATGGTGCGTGACGAGGTGCAGTCCGTGCTCTCGCTGGCAGACACGCTGGAGAAGCGCGTCATCGGCCAGCGCCACGGCCTGGAGGCCATCACGCGCCGCATCCAGACCTCCCGCGCGCGGCTGGACGATCCGAACAAACCCATCGGCGTCTTCCTGCTAGCCGGCCCCTCGGGCGTGGGCAAGACGGAAACCGCCCTCTCCCTGGCCGAAGCCCTGTATGGCGGCGAGCAAAACCTCATCACCATCAACATGAGCGAGTTCCAGGAGGCGCACACCGTCTCCACCCTCAAGGGCGCGCCGCCCGGCTACGTGGGCTACGGCGAAGGCGGCGTGCTCACCGAGGCCGTGCGCCGCCGCCCCTACAGCGTGGTCCTGCTCGACGAAATCGAGAAGGCCCACTCCGACGTGCACGAGATGTTCTTCCAGGTCTTCGACAAAGGCTGGATGGAAGACGGCGAGGGCCGCTACATCGACTTCAAGAACACCGTCATCATCCTGACCTCCAACGTGGGCTCGGACCTGATCGCCAACATGTGCCGCGACCCGGACCTGGCTCCCACGCCGGAAGGCCTGGCCCAGGCCGTGCGCCAGCCGCTGCTGCAGACCTTCCCCGCCGCGCTGCTGGGCCGCCTGACCGTCGTGCCCTACTACCCCATCTCCGACGCCATGCTGGAGCAGATCATCCGGCTGCAGATGCTGCGCATCCAGCGCCGCATCGAGGAACGCCACGGCGCGCAGTTCAGCTTCGATGAAGCCGCCGTGGACCTGGTGCGCCGCCGCTGCAGCGAGGTCGAATCGGGCGCGCGCATGGTGGACGGCATCCTCACCCAGAACCTGCTGCCGCGCATGGCTGCCCACTTCCTGCAGGCCACCGTGCAAGGCCAGGAACTGCAAAGCCTGCACGCCGGCGCCAGCGGCGACGACTTCACGCTGGACGTGCGCACCCGCGCTGCGGAGCCCGCATGAGCGGGCGCCGTCTTCCACGCGCCGCCACGGCAGTGATTGCCGCCGCGCTGCTGGCCGCCCCGGCCGCGCAGGCGCTGGACCTGGGCGCCATCGGCCAGGCCGCCGACACCGTGCAGCGGGCCTCGGGCGCCGCCACGGCCGGCCAGCAGGCGCTGGAGGCCGGCCGCAGCGCAGCCAGCACGGCCACCAACGCGGCCACCGGTGCCGCCAGCGAGGCCCGTGCCTGGTGGGAACGCAACCAGGCCCAGCCCGAGGCGGCACAGTCGCCGCCCTCCGGCGCCGCCCCCGTGCAGGACGACCAGGGCGGCCCACGCCGCGTCATGGCCGTGCTGGGCGACGCCTGGACGGACAGCGCCCGGCGCGGCCAGGCCGTGGTCGCGCTCATGGACCAGGGGCCGTACCTCGTGCAGCGCCAGGCCGCCCATGTGGCGCCGGCCAAGTCGCAATGGCTGGCCCTGCCGCGCGGCGACAGCACCGGCGTGGCCATCGAACTGCCCGGCGACCCCGACGGCACGACCTATGACCTGTCCACCGGCCGTGCCCGCCCCGGGGGCCGGGGCGTGCGCATCTTCGCCCTGTCCGTCCATGCCGACGTGCCCCAGCGCGCGGGCCGGCGCAGCCTGGACGCCATAGAGCAGCACGCCATGCTGCGCGCCAGCTCGGTGCGCACCGAATGGCCGCGCCAAAGCGGCGACATCCTGGAGCCCACGGGCGGCAAGCTGCTGGTCTGGGCCAGCGATGCCACGCAGCGCTTCCCTTCCGGCTTTGGCGCCGACGGACGCCTGTTCACCGCCGACGACCCCATGGTCACCCTGCCGCGCGGCTACACCGTGGTCACGCTGGAGCCGCAGGGCCTGCGCTTCGACCGCGCCCGGGAAATCGCCCTGGCCTTCCATGCCGTCCAGCCCGCGCAGGACATCGACCTGTCCCGCCTGGGCGCGGGCGATGCGGCCCAGGCCCTCATCGGCCTCATTGCCGAGCGCCACCCGCTGGCCGCTGCCAGCGGCTTTGATGCAGGCAAGCTGCGTGCCGACTACGGCCAGCGCCTGCAGACCGCCGCCGAGCGCGGCGACAGCGCCGCACAGGCCCAGGCCCTGGCAGAAATGGGCCAGCGCCTGGGCGACGGCCAATACCGCGTTCTGCTGCCCGGCGGCCAGGCCTGGCCCGCCCGCACAGACCGGGGCCTGTCCCCGCAGCTGCTGGCACGCGGCAGCGTCAACCTGCCCATGCCGCGCACCTGGCTGCGCGAGGACGGCCGCATCGCCATCACCAGCGTGGCGCCAGGCTCAGCCGCCGCCAAGGCGGGCCTGCAGCCCGGCAGCGACATCCTCGCCATCGAAGGGGAAAGCCCGACCCGCTACCTGGACCGCATTGCCCCCGCCTCGCTGCGCGCCGGTGCCGACGCACGCCGCGCCGACCTGCTGGCGCTGGACCTGGGCACGCCCGCCACGCTGAGCCTGCGCACCGCAGCCGGCGCGCCCCCGGCCAGCCAGGAGCAGACCCTGCGCCTGGACGCCGCCCCCGCCGCAACCACGGCCCTGCCTGCGGCCGAGCCCGCCCTCGCCTCCTTCCTGCTGCGCAGCGCCCAGGGCGGCAACCTGGCCTACATCGCCCTCGACAGCTTTGCCGACGGCGCCACCGGCCAGCTCAGCCGCTGGGAAAGCGCCCTGGCCGCCGCCACCCAGGCCAGGGTCACGGGCCTGGTCATCGACCTGCGCGCCCACCGGGGCGACGATGCCTACCAGCTGCTGCCCCACATGCTGGCCTCGCTCTACACACGCGACAAGCCACTGCGCATGCAGGACGCCGCCCAGCGACTGTTCGACCCCGCCGCCCGCGTCTGGCGCAGCCGTGGCGGCCTGGGCCTGCCGGCCCAGCTGCCGCTGGCCGCCTCGGGCACGCCCTTCACGGCCCCCATCGCCGTGCTCACCGGCCCGGGCTGCGCAGGCCCCTGCGAACTGTTCGCCGCCTGGCTGCAGCACAGCCAACGTGCCGACATCGTCGCCACCAGCGCCACGGCTGGCGCCACCGGCCCCGCCACGCGCGTGCACCTGCCGGCCGGCTTCATCGTGCAAGTCCCCCTGCTCGCAGAAACCGGCCCCGCTGGCGGCAACAACCCCGCTGCACAGGCCCAAGGCGTGACCCCGCGCCTGCGCGTGCCCGTGGACGCGGCCTTCACCGCCTCTATCCAGGCCGGCGGCGACCCGCTGCTGGACGCCGCCGTGCTCCACCTGGATCGCAGCCGCACCGCGCAGGCGTCGCGCTAGACCCACAAGCCCTTGCCGCCATGCCACCGCACCTGACCCCCGCCCGTTTCGTGACTTGTGCAGTCATGGCTGCCAGCGCGCTGGCAGCGGGCTGCTCGTCCAGCACCGACCAGATGCGGGTTGCCCTCGCTACGCCAGTTAAGGTCGAAGCCACCGGGGAGCTGCGGCTGTATGGCGCGGATGGCCGGCAGACCCGGGTGTTGAACCAGGCGAGCCTGGCCGGCAGCGTGCTGGCCCGGAGCCAGTCCCGCACGCTGGACCCGGACCAGCCCGGAACAGACAACGACTGGTTCAACGTAGCCCTGACGCCGGACGGCCTGGCGGTTTTCACCAACCGGCGCGGCAACTACCAGTTCGTTGCGCTGGGCCAGTCCTTCGACAGCGCCCCTGTCATGGATGGCGCCCAGGATGACGCCGACGGCGCCCGTCCGGGGCTGGTGTACGCAGCCCGATAGCAGCAAAGGACCTTCCAGCCACCCCATGCAAGCCCTTCATCGACCGGCGCACCCAGGCCCTGCCATCCAGGCCTGAAGCCCCGACCCCTCTTCCACCCCAAGCACCGCGAGAACCGACACCATGACACGCAGAGTCACCATCAACACCCCCCTGGCAGACCAGCTGCAGCTGCGCCGGCTGCAGGGTCGCGAGGAAATCAGCCATCTGTTCGCCCTGGAGATCGACCTGCTCAGCGAGGACGACAGCATCGACCCCAAGGCCCTGCTGGGCAAGGGCGCCACCGTGGTGGTGGAGACCCAGGACGGCGGCAAGCGCTACATCGACGGCCTGGTCACTGCCTTTGGCATGCGCGGCCAGGACGAGCACCGCAACTTCCTGTACCGCGCACGCCTGTCGCCCTGGCTGTGGCTGGCCACGCGCCGCAGCGACTTCCGCATCTTCCAGAACAAGACGGTGCCGGACATCATCAACGAGGTCCTGGGCATCTACGGCCACCCCATGCAGCAGCGCCTGACGCGCTCCTACCGCACCTGGGAGTACTGCGTGCAGTACAACGAGACGGACTTCCAGTTCGTCTCGCGCCTCATGGAGCACGAGGGCATCTGCTACTACCACCAGCACAGCGCGGGTCAGCATGTGCTGACATTGGGCGACGATGTCATCGCCTCGCACGACCCGCTGCAGGGCGGCGCCGTCATCCCCTTCCACCCGCCGGGCAAGGCCGCCGTGGCGCGCGAGGAATGCATACACGCCTGGGAACTGCACCAGCGCGTCAAGCCTGGCCGGCACTACAACGACGACTACGACTTCAAGAAGCCCCGCGCCGAGCTGTCCAACATGCGCCGCAACCCGCCCGGCCACGCGCACGACGCCTACGAGATCTACGAATGGCCGGGCGGCTACACCGAGACCGGCGACGGCGAGGACTACATCCGCGTGCGCCTGCAGCAAAGCCTCACGCGCCAGAGCACGGTGCAGGGCCGCTCCAACCACCGCGCCATGGCGCCGGGCTACACCTTCACGCTGGACAACTATCCGCGCGGCGACCAGAACCAGACCTACCTGGTCACGGCGGTCGACTATGCCTTCGAGGAGAACCCGCGCGTCAGCGACGGCGGCAGCGGCGAAGGCTCGGTGCAGAAATTCGTGCTCCAGGCCCAGCCCACCAGCCTTCCCTTCAAGCCCCAGCGCATCACCGCCAAACCACGTACCACGGGCCCGCAGACCGCCGTCGTCGTGGGCCCCGCAGGCGAAGAGATCTGGTGCGACCAGTACGGCCGCGTCAAGGTGCAGTTCCACTGGGATCGCATCGGCGGCATGAACGAGAACTCCAGCTGCTGGATGCGCGTGGCCACCAGTTGGGCCGGGCCGGGCTTTGGCGCCGTGCACATCCCGCGCATCGGCATGGAAGTCATCGTGGACTTCCTCAACGGGGATCCTGACCACCCCATCGTCATGGGCTGCGTCTACAACGCCTCCAACATGCCGCCCTGGGCACTGCCGGCCAACGCCACGCAATCGGGCATCAAGACCCGGTCGAGCAAGGGCGGCGCCCCAGGCGCGGGCATGAAGAACGGCCAGGGCGACGCCAACGCCATCCGCTTCGAGGACAAGGCTGGGCAAGAGCAGCTTTGGCTGCACGCGCAGAAGGACCAGCTCACCGAAGTCGAGAACGACGAGGACAAATGGGTGGGCAACGACCGGCGCAAGACCATCGACCGGGACGAGACCAACGTCATCCACCGCGACCGCACCGAGACCGTGGACCGTGACGAGACCATCACCGTGCACAACAACCGCACGGAGCGGGTGGACCACAACGAGAAGATCAGCATCGGCGACAACCGCAATGAAGACGTTGGCATCGACGAGAACATCTCCATCGGCAAGAACCGCAGCAAGACCATAGGCCGCAACGAGAAGGACAAGATCGGCAACAACTGGTCGATCAAGGTGGGCAAGATGAAGACCGAGACCATCGGCATCGCCTACATGCAGAACGTGGGCGTGGGGCGCATGGAAAACGTCGGCGTCGCCTACAACCTGAACGTGGGCGCCATCATGGCCACCATCGTCGGCAGCACCCAGACCACCAGCGTGGGCAGCAGCCAGTCCACCACGGTTGGCAGCACCAAGACAACCACGGTCGGCACCACGTATTCGCTGACCGTTGGGGGCGGCGGTGGCGGCGGATCTTCCGCAGGCGGCGGTCTCGCAAGCAATGTGGTTGCGCCGTCCGAAAGCGGCTCGGGTGGTGGCGGCGGCGGCTCCAACATCACCATGGACGCGCAAAGCGTCGCCATCACCGTGGGCAGCAGCAGCCTTGTGCTCAAGGCAGACGGAACCATCACCGTCAATGGCAACAGCATCCAGCTCATCGGTGCCAACGATGTCACCACCAGTTCCGGCGGCATCCATGAAAACTGATCCACGCCACGGCCCCGGCCACACCCAACAGCACCCCAGTCTTCAAGGAGCACACCCATGACCGCACTCCAACGCCCGGCCCAGGCACAGGCCATCCCCACGGCATCTGGCCTGCAGCCCGCACAGGTTCTGCAACCCCAGCAAGACGATGGAAGCATCACCATCGAGTGCCTTGGCCAGCAGTGGCAGGCGGTCGCGTCCACCCACCTGCCCAGACTGGTGAGCGGACAGCACGTACTGGTCGCAATGCCCAGTCCCGAGGCGGGGCAGCACGACCTTGCCCCCTTGATCGTCGCCGCCTGGCCCGCAGTGCAGGCACCGGCCTGCCCGCCCTGGGAATTCGACCGCGCCAGCGGTGCCCTGAGCCTGCGCGTGGCCAGCCTGGAGCTGCAAGCCGTGCAAAGCGTGCTCATCCATTGCGCCGACACGCGACTGCAGTTCACCCGTGATGGGCAAGTACAGATCCGGGGCCAGACCATCACGGCTGCCGCCGTCGAAACCCACCGTCTCGAAGGTGGCTCCATCGAACTCAACTGACCAGGCCGCCGAAGGCAACGCCCCTGCGAACGCGGCATGCGCCGCACGCCCTTCCCTTCGCTTCGACCGAATGAACACGTCAACTCCCCTTTTTCGCGCTCCTGCCGCTCCGCCGCTGCCCGCAATGCTGTCACGCCAGTTGGCGACAGCCATCCGTGCCTATGGCCGCCGCGCCGCATTGCTGCGGACCGAACACACACTCAGGGCATTGAAGGCCACCGACCAGCGGCTGGACATGCTGATGGCGGCATGCCGCTACTACGGCGGCACAGTGGCCCAGGAAGAAGCTGCCGCGTCCCACGCACAGGCACTGCCGGTTGACCGGGCAGGCTCGGCGCATGTCCGCATCGCCCTTTCAGAAGCGCATGAGGCCGATGCCGCAGCACGGCTTGCCTTGATTGCGCAATTGCTCCCGGAGCATCCCGTTGCCGTGCGCGATGGCCTGTGGTTCCACGCCGCTGAAGACACCTGCGTCCACCTGCTGGCATCGGGCGACGACCGCCTGCAGGCCCTGGGCGTGGAGCTGGCCGGCCTGCTGGCCCTGCCAAGCCACCTTGACGCGGTACACGCAGCGGCCAGGCGGGGTGCGGACACTGAAGCCTGCCTGCTGGCCTGCGCCCGCATGGGCCAGTTGCCCGATCAGGCCGCGCCCCGGCTGGCCGCCGTACTGCAAGGCCATGACCTGGCGCTGCAGCGCCGTGCGCTGGAGATCCTGTGCGTAGCCGGTGGGAGCCTGCTGCAGCGGGAGCTTGCGCGCTACATCGAGCGACTCACCGCCAACGATGGCCCCACGGAGGAATCCCACCCAGGACTCTGGGCCTCGGCAACGGACACCGCCATGGCGCTGTGGACCGCGCGCCAGCCTGAGCAGGCGCTTTCGGCCGTCACCCAGGGCCTGCGTCTGCCCCCCGACACCGTACTGCGCACGGTGGCCCTTGCCGGCCGTCTTCAAGGCCTGCTGCCGACACTGCGCTTCATCGAGCAACAGGACAGGCCGGTCACAGCCGCAGAGCGCGATCTGCTGCGGCTGGTGTTTGGCAAAGTGCCAGGCGAGCTCACCCATACACACGGGCAGGCTCCCGCCCGCACCGCCGCGCTGCGCACCCTGGCCTGCGAGGTCTTTGCCGCCAATGGTTGCCAGGCGCTGGAGCCCGGGCAGATCGGCGATTGGACAGATCCCGCGCTCAAGGAGCTTCTCTGGCCGCTGGACGGCATCCGCCTGCGTGCGGGTCGGCCACTGCACACCGTGCTGCCGCTCGAGGAAGCCTTTGACGTAGGCCACGGCCTGCGCCGCTGGCTGTATGTGGAGCATGCGGCCCGCACCGGCCGGCCGTTCCCGTTGTCCCACGAAGACCATGCCCGGCGGCAGATGACTGCCGTAGAGACGATCCAGCTCATCAGCAGCCTGGAAGACGACGGGACGGCGCAATGAACTGCAGCATCCTCAACAACACCCCGTTCGCTGCCCAGGCCTTTCCCCATACGGACGCGCAGGGCGTGCACTCGCTGGCCCTCGTCGCCAAGGGAACCTGGGAGCTGGCCGCCGGCGCCACGAACCTGCCCAGGCTGCGGCCGGCCGAGCGCCAGCGCCCCATCCACCGCGCCGGCCTGCTGCGCCCCCTGGGCAGTCTTGCCAGGGACGAGTTCCAGGCCCAGGTGCTTCAGCCGCGTGCACAGCAACCCTGGCCGATCTGCGAACCGGAGCATGTGCCTCCCAAACCCTGGTTCGACCTGCTGCTCGACGCCTGCGCCGTATCGCCGAACGGGCGCCCGGCCTCCAGCATCGACGTCGCCGTGGACTATGAGCGCCAGGGCCGCCAGCACCGCCTGGCCGCACTGAGGGCATTCAGCCCACGGATATGGATCAAGGACTTTGGCCAGTTGAAGGCCAGTGAGCTGGGGCCGTCATTGCGCATCCCGCTGCTGCGGCCGTTTGCCTTTGGAGGACAAACGCTGGACGCCAGGGGCAACAGCCTGGTGGACGAGCACAACCCGGACGGCATGGGTTTCTACGGCACGGCGGCGCAGGCCGCCTCGGCGCCCCTGCCATGGATGCAGGCGCTGGACAAACCGCTCAGGTACTGGGATGACACCGTGGCGGAACAGGCCCTTGGCCTGGGCCTGGTGCCTGCCCACCACCAGCCGCGCCGCGCGCTGCAGGGCAGCTTCGACGACGCCTGGCGCCAGAGCCGCGCACCGCTGTTGCCCCTGGACCATGATCCACGCCACCGCAACGCCGCACCGCAATCGCTGCAGCTGGCCGAGTCGCCGCGGCCCGGAGACGTACTGGCACTGCACCACATGGGCACCGAGCCGCTGATGCGTTTCGTCTGGCCACGGGTGGCCCTTGTGGCACAGGCTGAGACTGCGGGCGGCACGCTTTTGCTGCCCCAGGAGCTGCGTTGGGACACGCTGGCCGTGGACACGGAGCAAGCCGATGCCTCGCTGGTCTGGCGCGCCCTGCTGCCCCTTGCCGCGCAGGAACGCATCGCCGTGGTCCATCTCTGGGCCCATGAAAACGCCCCCGCGGTCCCCGCCGCCCCGCAATGAGTTCCCGCATGGCCTCCTCGAACACACCACCCTCATCCCCCTGCCTGTGGCGCATCCAGCATGCCGGGGCAGTCACCTGCATCGGCACCAGCGCCTGGCAGTCGGCCGCCTCCTGGGTCGGCATGCAAAAGCGCATGCGCAAACTCGTCGTTGCAGCCGTCAGCCCCCATCCCGTCACCATCGCCCCCTGTCCTGAGATCACCGAAGGCGAGCAGCAGACGGCACGCCTGGCCAAGCTGCTGGGCGCGGCACTGGCCGACCTCATTGCGGACGTGCAAAGCCGGCCCGCCGACGCCCCGGTCGCACTGCCACACCGCATCGTGCTGGCATTGCCCATGCGCGTGTCCGGTGACGAGGCCGCTGCACTGTGGCGCCAGACACTTGCCGCGCTGGAACGCTGGGCAGGCCCCAAAGCGTCGGCCCCCCTGATCAGCATTCCCCTGACCCCAGTCTTCGGAGGACATGGCGCCGGCTATGGCGCCTTGCAGACCCTGGGCCGGCCCACCGCAGCCGATGACCATGCCTTGCTGCTGGCGGTAGACAGCCTGCTGGACGAAGCCACCCTGGTGCAAGCCCATGCCCAGGCAGGCCTGTTGACCGACAGCCGCCCACAGGGCTGCATTGCCGGAGAGGCGGCTGCCGCCCTGCTGCTGCAGGCCGCGCCAGACACGACCTACCGGGATGACCGCCATCTGGTGCTGCATGTCCCCTCCCTGGCACGCGGCGCCGGCCCCCATCGCCTGCCACACCAGCGGGCCGATGCAGCGCCTTTGGCCGAGGTGCTGCGCGGCGCCCTCGACGGCGCGGGCTGGAAGGAGGAACACGTGGGCTGCGCCGTTTCCGATTTCGACGGATCGGACTGGCGCGCGGCCATCCAGGTCATGGCACGGGCTCGGCTGGACGGCAGCTTCCAGCCAGATACCTGGGAGCCTGCAGCCATGACCGGCCAGGTCGGCGCCGCCACCGGCCCCTTGCACTGGGCCCTGGCCGCCCAGCGCCTTCGCCACGATGCACGCCCGCCCAACTCCATCCTCAGCTGGGTGCTGGATGAAGGCGAGGAAGTGGCCGCCGTGGCGCTGGAACGCACCATTCGCACCCTCCGTACCGGGCCCACGGGCAAAGCACACCCTCTCAACAGCAGCAACGGCGCCGCAACGCAGACCTACTCGGCCCGTTTTCTGCAAAGCAAGGAGTCCTGAACACCATGGGCACGCACATCTTCAGCGGCGGCGATGGCGCCATCACCCAGACCGCCAACGCCTGGACCTTCGACCCGGCCACCCCGGTCCACCTCAAGCCCAAGGGCGACCCCGGCGTGGCCTGGCACTCCAACAACAGCAGCGCCATCAAGGTCCCGCTGGGCACCGTCAAGGAATACGGCACCGACATGGCCAACCGCTACGGCGCCATGGATACCGGCAAGCACGATCCCGTCAGTGTCATCGTGGGCCTGTTCACCAAGGTCAAGGACCACGTCAACCAGCACGTCACCTACGTCAAGTCCGTCGTCCATGAAGCGGGCGAAATGGTGGTCAACGGCGTCACCACGCTGACCAATGCCATCCTGATCAAACTGGCGCCTGAAACCGCCAAGATGATCGAGAACGGCAAAAACGTGCTGACCGGCATGGAATTGCGGCATTTCAGCGCGGCCGGTCAGGCCCAGGCCGAGGAATTGCTGGCAATGCTCAAGGACCCAGAAACCTACATGGGCCTGGCCGTCTCCATCGGAGCCACTGCCGTGCAAGGCGTCCCTGTCCTGGGTCAGGCCGTAGGGGGCGCCGTCATGGTGGACCGCGCCGTGGGCACCGGCCAGGCGGCAATACAAGCGGCCGAGGAAATCCGCAACATCACGGCCAACTGGGGCACGGAGATGACACCTGCCCAAATGGAACATGCCCGCATGCAACTGGCGCTGTGGCTCATGGGCAGCGGCATGGCCTTGCTGTTGGCACTGGCAGGTAAATTCAAGCGCAAAACCAAAAGCCAGGGCAACAGCGATCAGCACCCCACCACCGAACACAGCGACACCAAGAAGCCCGATGGCAAGGGCCCCTGCTCGCAGTGCGCCACGCGTTTTCCCGTGATTCTTTCCACCGGGCAGAAGCACCTGGACGAAACCGATTTCACCCTCGCAGGCCCCATCCCCATCGTCTGGCGGCGCCGCTACATCTCGGGCCTTGCCGAAGAAAGTCCCTGGGGCCGGGGCTGGAGCCATGAATTCACGCAGGAACTGCGCCTGTCGGCCGATGGCTGCGTGCTGGCAGACGACACAGGCCTGTACGTCACATTGCCCTCCCTGGCCGTGGGAGCCGAGCATTTCGACATCTATGAAAAGTTCACGCTCAGCCACCCGGAGCCCGACCTCTGGGCCATCACCTACAAGGAAGGCCTGTCCCGCCTCTTCCGCCGCGAAGCACCCGAGCAATGGCGCCTGCCGCTGGCCGCGCTCCAGGACCGCGACGGCAACACCGTGCAATTGCATTGGAAATACGCCCTGGGCTCGGACGAACCCGCCACAACGCAGACCTGGAGTGCACGCTACGCCGCAGGCCAGGGTGCTGCCCCCGCCACACAGGGCAAGCCACACGCACCCTTTGCCCGCCCCCTGCTCGCCGGCCTGAGCGACACCGCAGGCCGCCGCCTGCACCTGCACTGGAGCGCGCCAGGCACCTTGCCGCAGGACGCCTTTGCCGGCGCACGCCTGACTGCCGTGGTCCTGCATGCCCCAGAGCACGCCCCGCAGACCCTGGCCCAGTACGCCTACGACGCCCAGGGCCAGCTCATCTCCACGCACCACGGCAGCCAGCCCTACCGCCAATACGCCTGGCGCTCCGGCGTGCTGGTGGGCTACCGCAAATCCAGCGGGCATCGCTACTTCGCCCAGTACGACATCGAAGGACCCCAGGGCCGCGTGCTGCGCTCCTGGTGCGCCGACACGCCGGTACCCGGCCAGGACGACGACCGCTTCACCTACCTGCCCCATGAGCGTGTCACGCGCCACACCGACGGCCTGGGCCGCACCACCGCCTACCACTGGGATGCGCGCTTCAACATCATTGCCACCGTCATCGCGGAAGGCACGCCCGAACAGATCATCGAGCAGACCCCCACCGATGCCACCGGCGCCTCCACAGGCCGCATAGACCCCCTGGGCCGCCGCACCACCCTGCGCCGCGATGCACGCGGCAACCTGGTCCAGATCATCGACGCCATGGGCCATGCCACCACGCTGCAATACAACCCGCTGGACCTGGTCACCACGCTGCGCGACGCCCTGGGCCATGAATGGCATCAGGAATACGACGGCCGCGGCCACCTTGTGCAAGCCACCGACCCGCTGGGCCGCACCACGCGCTACCGCCATGACGCCCGGGGCCGCACCGTGGAAGTCATTGACGCCAAGGGAGGCTCCAAGCGCCTGGCCTGGGATGAGGCCGACCGCCTTGTGGCCTACACCGACTGCTCGGGCCAGACCACGCGCTTCGCCTACGACGCCCTGGGCCAGCCCGTGCTGCGCACCGATGCGCTGGGCCAGCAGACCCGCTACGAATACAACGATGCGGGCCAGCTGATACGTGTCATCGAGCCATCCAGCCCCGCAGCCCCAGGCAGCCAGCCCACCACCCCCATCCACCTCTACGCCTGGAACGGCGAAGGCCACCTGCTGGCCTACACCGACCCCATGGGCCAGAGCACCCGCTACACCTACGACGGCATGGGCCGCCCGCTCACCCGGATTGACGCCGCAGGCCGCAGCCTCGCCTACCACTACGACCGCGCCGGCCGCCTCATTGCCCTGGACAACGAGAACCACGCCCGCACCCACTTCCGCTACGACCTGCGCGACCAGCTCACCGACGAAGTCGGCTTCGACGGCCGCTGGCAGCGCTACATCTACAACGCCGCCGGCGAGCTCACCCACGTCATCGAAGCCGGCGGCAGCGACGCCGGGCCCGGCAAGGTCACCTGCTTCGAGCGCGATGCCCTGGGCCGTCTGCTGGCCAAGCGCGCCCTGGGCCACACCGGCCCCTTGGAAGAAACCACCTACCGCTACGACGCCCTGGGCCGCCTGACCCAGGCCAGCAACGCCGCCTCCCACCTGGCCTTTGCCTATGACCCCGTGGGCCAATTGCTCAGCGAGACCCAGACCCTGCAGGCTCTCGGCAATGCCACAGGCCAGGCCCGCCACAAGCTGCAACGCAGCCTCTCGCACGGCTACGACGAACTTGGCAACCGCACCCACACCCGCATGCCGGATGGCCGCACCCTGCACTGGCTGTTCTATGGCTCGGGCCACCTGCACCAGATCAACATCGCTCCAGCGCAAGGCCCTGACCAGCCTCCGGCGGCGCACCAGGTCATCGCCGACATGGAACGCGACGCCCTGCACCGCGAAGTGCGCCGCAGCCAGGGCGCACTGTCCAGCCGCTACGACTGGGATCCGGCCGGGCGTCTGCTGCGCCACCGCGCCGCGCTGCAAGGCAGCGGCCACGTGATCCGGCCCGGCAACTCCAACGCAACGCTGGAGCGTGGCTACGCCTACGACGCCGCAGGCCAGCTCATCGCCCGTGCCGACTCCCTGCGCGGCCGCCAGGACTTCCGCTACGACCCCACGGGCCGCATCCTCGCCAGCCTGCCCGCACAAGGCAGCCCTCTGGCCCGCGAGCTGTTTGCCTTCGACCCTGCCGGCAACCTGCTGGACTCCATCCCCGGCAAAGACGGCCAGCCCGTGGACACCACTCTTGGCGTGGTGGGCGACAACCGCCTGCGCTTCTACCAAGACCTGCACTTTGAATACGACGTGCACGGCAACGTCACAAAGCGCACCCGGGGCAACCAGAAAGCCGGTACCCAGGAAGTACTGGACCTGACCTGGA